>NZ_JAOCHX010000021.1:0-56505 GCF_029843245.1 Empedobacter sp. GD03739
GAATTGATTATTTATTACCGCATGTCTCGTCAAATTATTTTGTTCAAGGTTTATATGACGAATTTTGTAAGAGAGATATTTATATTCCGTTAGAGAAATGGTTTATGAATTTAAGCAAAGTTGGAAATGTGGGTTCAGCGTCTGTTTTTTTGATGCTTGACGAACTATTTCAAGACGGAAATCTTAAAAAAGGAGATCGTATTATGCTTTGTGTACCAGAAAGTGGGCGTTTTTCGTATTCGTACGCTTATTTAACAGTCGTTTAAAAAATGAATAAAATACAATTACCCAATCATACAATAGGATTTATCAAACAATTGATTCCACAGCGTGAACCAATTATTATGGTAGATGCTATTTTTGAATATGAAGAGGAAAAAGTTGTTGGAGGCTTAACGGTCAAAAACGATTCGATTTTTGTCGAAAATAATCAATTGAAAGAATCTGGAATATTAGAACACATGGCACAAACAGTTGCTTTGTATACAGGTTATCAATTTTACATTCGAGATGAATCGGTTCCAACAGGATATATTGGCTCGATGAAATCAATAGAGATTAATCGTTTGCCAAAAGTGAATGAGAATTTAACAACAACAGCAACTATTTTGCACGAAGTAATGGGAGTGACTTTGGTTTCGATTGAAACAAAGATAGAAGGAGAAGTAATTGCAAAAGGAGAGATGAAAACAGTGATTGCAGAAACATAATTTTATGAAAGTAAATCAGGAAATTGATATTCAACAATTTCTTCCACATCGTGAACCAATGCTTTTTGTAGACAAGATTTCTTGGATTGAGAAAACCTATGTTGAAGCTTTATTTACGATAAAATCGAATCAATTATTTATTCAGAACGAATATTTTACTGAAGTCGGTTTATTGGAAAATATGGCGCAAGTTTGTTCGACAATTATTGGACAAAACTATTTTATCAATTTTTCTGATGTACACAAAGGTGATGTAATCGGCTTTATTAGCACGATCAAACAAGCCGAAATTATGCAATTACCTAAAGTTAATCAAACCATTACAACAAAAGCAACGTTGTTAGAAGTTTTTGATTACGATGAATTTACAATTAGTTTGATGAAAGCAAAAGTTGTCTTGAATGACGAAATAATTGCGACAGCTACAATGAATTTGATGCTTCAAAACCATAAAAAATGAAACAATCAGAAGTACCACAAGACAAAGGACATCTCAAGGATTTCAACGAAGTTTATTACGCAATTGATGAACAGGGAGAGTTTTCTCAAACACTGAGTGCGGGTTGGGAAGCGAAAAATATTGTTCAGTCCGAAACTTTAAAAATTTTGGATGAACGCACAGAGGAAGCAAGACAAAAAGTAATGGATGGAAAAGCAAGTCCAATTTTATATTTCATGGAATTGAAACGTATGGATTGGGAAATTTTGTCTAATTATGTCGGAATTTGGAAGATTTTTGTCAAAAGACATGCAAAACCAACTGTTTTCTCAAAATTAAAAGAATCAACACTAAAAAAATATGCCGAAGCTTTTGAAATTTCGGTTGATGAATTAAAAAACTTTGATGGAAACCATAACTGATTTTAAACATTTTCAATCAGCACATTGCGAAAATGGAGTTGCCTCCAACTTATTAAAAAATAAAGGAATTGATATTTCAGAACCTATGATTTTTGGGATTGGTTCTGGTCTTTTTTTTGTATTTCTACCTTTCTTAAAAATTAATCATGCACCAGCAATTAGTTATCGTCCAATGCCAGGAATGATTTTTAATCGTGCAGCGAAGAATCTTGGTATAAAGGTTAAACGTCATAAATTTCGCTCTACAAAATCTGCCCAAACATTCTTAGACGAACAGCTTTTGGCCAATCGACCTTGCGGCTTACAGGTTGGTGTGTATAATTTAACTTATTTTCCAGAAGAATATAAATTTCATTTTAACGGACATAATTTAGTTGTTTTCGGTAAGCAAAATCAAACGTATTTAATCAGTGATCCTGTGATGCAAGAAACGACAAAGTTGACTGAAAATGAGTTAGAAAAAGTTCGTTTTTCGAAAGGTGTTTTAGCTCCAAAAGGACATTTATATTATCCTGAATTTATTCCAGAAAATATAAATTTTGAGAAAGCAATCAAAAAAGGAATTAAGAAAACGTGTCGTGAAATGTTAGCACCAGTTCCGATTGTTGGTGTTCGTGGAATTAGAATGGTTGCGAAACGAATTAAAAAAATGCCAAAGAAAATTGGGAATGCAAAAACGAATTATTTTTTGGCACAAATGATTCGAATGCAAGAAGAGATTGGGACAGGAGGTGGAGGTTTTCGTTATATTTATGCTGCTTTTTTACAAGAAGCTTCACAAAAATTGAATCAACCAAATCTGAATGATTTTGCCTTAGAAATTTCTGCAATTGGGGATAAATGGCGAGATTTTGCTCTAAATGCATCAAGAGTTTATAAAAAACGAAACAATGCACAAGATATTTACGATGTGATTTCGGATCAATTATTGGAATTAGCAGATTTGGAAGAATCGTTTTTTAAACGTTTAAGAAAAGCAATTTAGTCACAGATGATTGAAATTGAAAAATTATATAAAAAATATAAAAATTCTGATGTTTTTGCGCTAGAAGATTTTTCTTTGACGATAAAACAGAACGAAATTCACGGTTTACTTGGTCCAAATGGAGCAGGGAAAACAACCTTGATGTCGATACTTTCTGGATTGATTAAACCAACTTCTGGTAATGTTGTGATTCAAAATTTAAATCAAAAAACAGATTTAAAAAAGATTCAAAAAATCATTGGAATTGTTCCGCAAGAATATGCGTTGTATCCAACGTTGACAGCGAGAGAAAATTTAGAATTTTTTGGAAAAATTTATAAAGTTCCTTCAAAAGAATTACACGAAAAGATTCAGCTTTTGACTGAAAAAGTAGGAATGAGTAAGTTTTTAGATAAAAAAATTGATTCTTTTTCGGGAGGAATGAAACGTCGCATTAATTTATTGGCAGGAATTCTTCATCAGCCAGAAATTCTTTTTTTAGATGAGCCAACTGTTGGCGTTGATATACAATCAAAAATTGCATTATTAGACTATTTACAAGAGCTTCATCAACAAGGAATGTCGATTGTTTATACATCTCATCATATGGCAGAAGCCGAAGATTTTTGTACGCAAGTCACGATTATGAATCAAGGAAAATCAATTGTTACAGCTGAACCGAAAGAATTAATCAAGCAAGTGAATGTATATAATTTGGAGGAAGCTTTTGTTAATTTAACTAAATTATCGTGATATGTTGAGCCAACTTTTAGCATGTATAAAGAAAGAAATTTTATTACTTATTCGTGATATTGGCGGATTGGTGATTCTTTTTATTATGCCTTTGATTTTGGTTATTACGGTGACTAAAATTCAGAAAAGTACCTATGATTCTTTTGCTGAAGCAAGTATTCCTGTTCTATTTATTGATCATGATCAAGGTAGTATTTCTGCGATTGTAAAAAAACATATTTCACATTCAGGAAATTTAAAAATTGTAACTGAATTAAATGGGAAAAAATTAACGGAAGATGAACTGAAAACTGAAGTTTTTAAAGGAAAATACCAAGTTGGAATTGTAATTCCAGCGAAATTATCAAAGGATTTGAATTATAAAATCAATCAAAATGTTGAGAAAATTCTGAACGAATTTGCTTTTGATAGCACGCAAGTGAAATATAATCAACAAGTCAATCCAAAAACGATTAAATTATACTTTGATCCCGCTACTTCGCTGGCTTTCAAAGAAAATGTATCGAATGTTTTGGATAAATTAATTACAGATACTGAGAATAAAAGTATTTATAAAGCATTTCAACAAGAAATGGGATCAAATGATTTAGGATTTCAAAATGAGAAGTTTATTCATTTTCAAGAGATTGTTCCTGAAGACTCTAAATCAGTTTTGAAACCAAATGTTACACAACATAATGTGCCTGCATGGACATTATTTGCGATATTTTTTATTGTTGTTCCGTTATCAATCAACATTGTAAAAGAAAAAAGTTTAGGCACACATATTCGATTATTAACAAGTCCAATGCCTTATTCTGTTCAAATTATTGGAAAAACCATCACGTATTTAATCATAAGTTTATTGCAATTTACAATGATTTTATGTGTCGCTAAATTAGTCTTTCCATTGATTGATTTACCAGGTTTCAAAACGGATGGCATATTATTTTCTATTTACGGATTAACTGTATTTGCTTCTTTGGCAGCAATTGGATTAGGACTTTTAATAGGTACAATTGCGAAAACCCAAGAACAATCTGCACCTTTTGGAGCGACTTTAGTCGTTATTTTAGCTGCAATTGGCGGTGTTTGGATTCCAGTTTTTGCGATGTCAGATTTTATGCAACATTTCGCGAAAATATCACCAATGAATTGGGCACTCGATGGCTATTATAGTTTAATTCTGCGAAATCAATCTTTTCTTCAGATTGTTCCGAATATTATTTTGTTAACTTTGTTCTATATTATTACCTTGTTTGCCGCTATATATTATGATAAGTTCAGAAGAGAAGATTAAAACATTAGTACATAATTCCAATTTCGCAGTACGATTCAATGAAACCGATCCGTTGGGAATCGTGTGGCATGGGAATTATATTACGTATTTTGAAGATGGAAGGGAAGCTTTTGGACGTCATTTTGGGATTAGTTATTTGGATATTCAAAAAAGCGGATTTGTAACACCAATTATTAAGTCGGTTTGTGAACATAAATTTCCATTGAAATATGGCGATAAATGTAGAATAGAAACAACTTTTGAAGATACTTTGGCTGCTAAAATGATATACAAATTCAAGATTTTCAATCAAGATGAAAAATTGGTTTGTATTGGAGAAACGACTCAAGTTTTTTTAGACAACGAAGGAGATTTAATGTTAACATTGCCACCATTTTTTGAAGAATGGAAGAAAAAAGTAGGATTGTTGTAATGGAAAAAGTTTACATTAATCGTGCAAATATTTTAACACCTTTCGGAAATTCTATTCAAACCAATTGGAATGAATTGTTGAAAGGAAATTCGGCTGTTTCTAAAATTGATTCATTTGGTCATTTAAAGAATTTTTATGCTGGGAAAATTGAGAATGAAATTTTCTTAAATTTAAAAAATGAACTAAAAGATAATCAACATTATACGCGATTAGAAATAATTTGTATTTCAGCTCTTCAATCTATTATTGAAAAATCAAAAATTTCACAACGAACTGCTTTTGTACTTTCAGCTACAAAAGGAAATATTGATCAACTTTCTGATTCTTTAGAAAAAGCTTCAATTCCAAATTTTGCAAAGAAAATTGCAGATTATTTTGGATTTAAAACTGAACCAATTATCATTTCAAATGCTTGTGTTTCTGGAGTTTTAGCAGTTAATGTTGCAAAACGTTTCATTGAAATTGATGAGTTTGATGATGCATATGTTTTGGCTTTGGATGAGTTGACAGATTTTGTTTTGACAGGTTTCAATTCTTTTCAAGCAATGGATTTTGAATTATGTAAACCATTTGACAAAGATAGAAAAGGTGTTAATTTAGGCGAAGCTGCGGCTTGTGTTTATCTTTCAAAAAGTCAAGAAGAAAATAGTTTTCAGATTTTGGGTGAATCTTCAATTAACGATGCAAATCATATTTCTGGACCATCTCGAACGGGTGAAGGTTTGGTCTTGAGTATAGAAGTCGCGATGAAAGAAGCCAATATTTCATCAAATGAAATTGATTATATTTCGGCACATGGAACGGCGACATTGTATAACGATGAAATGGAAGCAATTGCTTTTAATCGTTTACAAATGGATAAAACTCCGACAAATAGTTTAAAAGCTTTTTATGGACATACATTGGGCGCTTCTGGATTGTTGGAATTAATTATTGCGATGAAGCAAGCTGAAGAAAATTTAGTTTTGAAAAGTCATAATTTTAGTGAAATAGGAACTTCAGTTCCATTAAATATTTTGAATGAAAATCTTCAAAAAGAAGTCAATATTATCTTGAAAACTTCATCTGGTTTTGGAGGAAGTAATGCTGTAATTATTCTAAAAAAAGTTCAGAATGACTAAAGTTGAGATTAAAAACGAACAAGTTTGGTTGAATGATGAACTTCATTTTGAAGATTCTTCAGGAGATTTTGGTATATTTTCGAAAAATTTCTTCAAATCTTTCGAAATTGATTATCCAAAATTTTATAAAATGGATTATCAAAGTAAATTAGCTTTTTTAGCTGCCGAAATTTTGTTGAAAGATGAGAATACTTTAAATGAAAATCAAGATATTGCATTGGTTTTTGCAAATCGAAATTCGAGTTTAGAATCAGATTTGAAACATCAACAAAGTATTCAATCTACTGATGAAATTTTTCCAAGTCCTGCTGTTTTTGTTTATACATTAGCAAATATTTGTTTAGGTGAAGTAAGTATTCGTCATGGATTGAAGACAGAAAATGCTTTTTTTATTTCGAAAAATTTTAATGAAGAACAATTAAAAAAGTATGCGAATTATTTAATTCTAAAAAACAAAGCAAAGAAAGTTGTTTTGGCTTGGGTAGATTATTTACAAGGTGATTACGAAGCGAAAATGTACTTAATAGATTAAAAACAATATTAGTTTACAATAAAAAATACTATGGAAAATTTAATTAACGACTTAAAAGTAAAAATTATCGAAATTTTAAACCTTGAAGATGTATCAGTAGAGGATATCAAAAATGATGATCCTTTATTTGGTGACGGTTTGGGATTAGATTCAATCGATGCTTTGGAGTTGATTGTTTTATTGGATAAAGAATATGGAATCAAAATTACCGATCCAAAAGAAGGAAAAACGATCTTTCAATCGGTAGAAGTAATGGCAGACTATATTGAAAAAAATAGAACAAAATAATGCTTAAAAAAGTTGCAATAACAGGAATGGGAATTATTTCGGCAATTGGTAAAAATGTCGAAGAGAATTTCGATTCATTAATTCATCAAAAGCATGGTTTATCACGCCTTGAAAATTTTGATTCTATTCATAAAAATGAAATTTTTGTAGGTGAAATCAAATTATCGAATGATGAATTAGCAACTTTTTTAAACTTATCTTCAGAGAATAATTTCTCTCGAACAGCGATGTTAGGACTAATAGCTGTGAAAGAAGCTCTGAAAAATGCAGGAATCGAAAATGTAAATGAAGTCAGAACAGGACTGATTTCTTCAACAAGTGTAGGAGGAATGGATAGGACAGAAAATTACTTTTTGGATTATGAAAATCTGCCTGAAAAACAAAAGTATATTTCGAGTCATGATGCTGGTGCTTCTTCTAATCAAATTGCAAATGAAATTGGTTTGAAAGGCTTTGTATCGACTATTAGTACGGCTTGTTCTTCGGCTGCAAATGCGATTATGTATGGCGCGCGCTTGATTAATTCAGGAAAATTGGATCGAGTGATTGTTGGCGGAACGGATGCTTTGTCAAAATTTACCATTAATGGATTCAAAAGTTTGATGATTTTGAGTGATGAATTTAATCAACCATTTGATAAAAATCGAAAAGGTTTGAATCTTGGAGAAGCAGCTGCTTATTTGGTTTTAGAGTCGGAAGAATCTGTTCAAAAATCAAACAAAAAAGTCCATGGTTATTTGATTGGTGTAGGAAATTCGAACGATGCATTTCATCAAACAGCTTCTTCTGAAAATGGAGAAGGAGCGTATTTGGCGATGAGAAAAGCATTTGAAACAGCAGCTATTCAACCAACCGAAATTGATTATATCAATGTTCATGGAACTGCTACGAACAATAATGATTTAACAGAAGGTCGATCTTTGAAGAGGATTTACGGAGAAAATGTTCCTAATTTCAGTTCTACGAAACCATTTACTGGTCATACGTTGGCTGCTGCTGCGAGTGTAGAAGCGGTTTTTAGCTTGTTGAGTCTTCAACATAATCTTGTATATCCAAATCTTAATTTTCAATCTCCGATTGAAGAGTTGAATATCTTTCCGACTACTAAATTGGAAAAGAAAAATATTGAATATGTGTTATCAAATTCGTTTGGTTTTGGAGGAAATTGTTCAACTTTAATTTTTTCTAAATCATGAAAGAAGTATTTGTAAACGGATTAGGTTTTGTAAATGCGCAATTTATAGATGAAATTACAAATGATTTTCTTCCTTTAGAAACTTCAATAACAAAGGCAAAATCTCCTTCTCTTAAAGATATGATTTCGGCAGCGATGAGTCGTAGAATGGCTTCGGGAGTTAAAATGGGAATTTATTCTTCTCTAAAAGCTTTAAATGATGCAGGAATTAAACAATTAGAGGCAATAATTACAGGAACGGCTTTAGGTTGTTTGGTAGATTCTGAAAAGTTTTTGACGAATATTATTCAAAATAAAGAAGAGTTTTTAACACCAACAGCTTTTATTCAATCTACACATAATACGGTTGGCTCTCAAATAGCTTTGCATCTTGGTTGTAATGCATACAATTTTACGTATACAAATGGTTTTAATTCCTTTGAAAATGCGCTTTTAGATGGGTTTTTACAAGTAGAAAATCAAGAAGTAAACAACGTTTTGGTTGGTGGAATTGATGAAATTGGAGAAAGAACATATCAGTTGTTACAATTAATTGGTGAGATTGAATCAAAAGATAATCAAGGAATTAAATATAGTGAAGGCGCACATTTTTGTGTTTTATCGAATGAGAGAAAAGAAAACTCTTACGCGAAAGTTTTAGATGTTTTTATTTTAAATTACTATGAAGATTTATATTCCGAAATTCTAAAATTTATTCAATTGAATCATATAAATTTAACCGATATTGATGCAATTATTTCTGGTGAAAATTCATTGAATATTAATAACTTAAATGAAATTGAGTTATTTGAATACAAAGATTTTATTGGAGAATTTGGAACTTATTCTGCTTTCGGATTTGTGTTAGGATGTGAATTGCTGAAAAATCAAACTTTACCAAATCAATTCAAAATGAATGATGTAAAAGCTGAAAGTTATAAAAATGTACTTTTGGTGAATGAGCATAAAGGCAAGGATTTAAGTTTAGTATTGCTTCAATCGATATGAAATTCAGAGTTGCTACAATCCTTTTTGTAATTATACTAATCTGCTTATCAATTGGTTGTTTTACAAAAGGTTTGTCTTTTTTTTATTTATTGATACCTTTTTTTGTGTGGTTAACATTGACAATTTTTGGTGCTTTTGAAATTCGATTTAACTATTTTTTGAAAGCTTATCATCGAGGAAATAATCATACAGAGAAAATAATTTCTCTAACTTTTGATGATGGACCAACAGAATTTACGCCAAGAATTTTATCTATATTAGAAAAAAATAATGCAAAAGCAACTTTTTTTTGCATTGGAAAACAAATCGAAAAGTATCCTGAAATTCTTCAAAAAACTCATCAGTCAGGGCATTTGATAGGGAATCATACTTTTCATCATTCTTCTAAAAATGGTTTTTATTCTGCTGAAAAAATTGTTGAAGAAATCGTTTCTATCAATCAACTTATTAAAGAAAAAATAAACGTTACAACTAAAATTTTTAGACCACCTTTTGGTGTGACGAATCCACATATAGCAAAGGCTTTAAATAAAACACAACATTATGTAATTGGTTGGAGTATTCGTTCTTTGGATACAGTTATCAATGATGAAAAAAAATTATTGAATCGAATTACTGGCCAAATAAAGCCTGGTTCGATTATTTTGATGCATGATACTTCGGACAAAACGGCGAATGTTTTAGAGCAATTATTCGTATTTTTACAAAAGGAAAATTATAAAGTAGTTCCGTTAAATGAACTCTTGAAAATTGATGTATATGAAAACTAAAATCTTCATTTTATTTACTTTTTTTCACTTGACAATATTTGCGCAAGAAAGTAAAATGAGTAATGTTGAAATTGAGAATTTCAAAAAAGATATTATAGCTGATTCTAAGAAAATACAAACGTTGACGGCTGATTTTACACAATATAAAGTGATGAGTTTCTTGAATAAACCAATTGTTTCGAAAGGAAAATTGTACTTGCAAAATCCGAAAGCGATGCGTTGGAATTATACACTACCAATTGATTATAATGTGATTTTTAACAATGGAAAAATTTACATTAATGATGAAGGGAAAAAATCGAGTGTAGATTTACAAGGAAATAAAAAATTTGAAAAATTAAATCAATTAATTGTCGGAAGTGTAAGTGGAAATTTGTTTGATACAAACGATTTTATCATAACTTTTGCGAAAACTGATAAATCTCGAATTGCAAAATTACAACCAAAAATAAAGGATGTAAAAAAGTACATCAAAGAAATTCAGTTGACGTTTTATTCAGGTCAATCAACGGTTACAGAAGTCAAATTAATTGAACCTTCGGATGATTACACGAAAATTTTATTTACCAACAAATCTTTAAATAAAATAATCAATGCGTCTGTTTTTAATCCTTAGTTTTTTCATTTTAACCTCTTGTGGAACGACTTACAAAATTGCTGATATACAAGAACAACAAAAGGATGAAAGGAAGTTTTTGAACCCATATTTTAGTTCAATTGATAAAGAATATAGTTATCGTTTCAAGATTACGTTCATGAAAAATGAAATGAAAGGTAATTTTGTTGTGAAAAAATTGGGTTACAACTCGCATCGTGTGGTAATGACGTCTGATTTTGGGAATACGTTATTCGATTTGTCAGTTACAGACCACGATTATACATTGAATTATGCGATGCCAGATTTGAATAAAAAAGTGGTTGTAAAAACTCTTGCAGAAGATTTACAAGCTATTTTTAAGAATGATTTTCAAGTTGATGAGCATATAAAAACGACAGATCAAACGATTTTAAAATCAAAAGAAGTGAGTTTAATTTTTGCTAAGAATGAATCAAATTATTTTAAAGAATTGGTTCATTTAAAGAAGAATAAAATAAAAACGATTAATCAATTTTCTGGAGATCAAACAGATTTTCCTGATCAGATTTTAATCAAACATAATCACTTCAATTTAAGTATCACACTTACAAAAGTAAATATACAATTAGAGGAAGAGTAAACTAACGTACAAATCATCTTTTTTTAGATTATATTTGTAACTCAAAACTATTACAAATGCTTATTCCTAATCTATATATCATTAAAAATACTGAGAAAATTGATGAAAATAATTTTAAAGTTCAAATTGAATTAAATCCAAATCATCAAGTTTTCGAAGGTCATTTTCCAAATAACCCAATTACACCTGGTGTTTGCATGATGCAGATAATAAAGGAGATAACAGAAGGTTTTGTTTCGAAAGATTTGTTTTTGTCTAAAGTTTCGAATGTGAAATTTATGGCGACAATAAATCCGTTTATTAATCCTATTTTGGATTTGAGTTTGAATGTTGTTTGTGAAAATAATGAAGTGAAAGTGAAAAATTCTTCATTTTTTGAAACGACAAATGCGTTAAAATTTAGTGCAATTTATAAAGTTTTAGATTAATGAAAACTCTATTATCTATTTTTTTATCGGTTTCATTTTTCTTTGGATTAACCTTATCCGAATTGAGAACAGATTTTGAAAACGCTTCAAAATCATCGAATAATGTATCTATTTTGTATAATAAATTAGATAATTATTCAGGTGATAATCAAACAATTATTGCATATAAAGGTGCGTCTAAAATTCTGAAAGCAAGGTATATAAAAGATAAGGAAACGAAGAAACAATATTTTACAGATGGAGCAACTTTGATCAATAATTCGATAAAAAAGGACTCGAAAGATGTTGAAAATCGTTTAATTCGATTGATTATTCAAGAGAATATTCCAAAGTTTATCAAATACAATCAAAATATACAAGAAGATAAAACATTTATTGTCGAAAATTATAGTTCTGCACCAAAAGAAGTTAAAACTTTGGTGAAATCGCACGCCAAAAAATACAATACTTTTACAGCGCAACAGCTGAAAAAACTAAATTAATCAATGGATTTTTCGATTATTCGACATAAAATAGACGAACAAAAAGTTTGTGTACTTATTCCGACTTACAACAATCATAAAACATTGAAGCGTGTGATTGACGGAGTTTTAGATTACACGAATCAAATTATAGTTATAAATGATGGATCGACGGATTCTACTTCTGAAATTTTAAAAGATTATCAGAATCAGTTTATTGTTGTTGAACTTTCAGAGAACAAAGGAAAAGGAAATGCACTACGTATTGGTTTTAAAACTGCGCGAGAAAAAGGCTACCAATATGCATTGACAATCGATTCGGATGGTCAACATTTTCCACATGATATTCCAAATTTTATTACAGAATTAGATCAAAAAAATAAACCTGTTTTAATTATTGGAAGTCGTCAAATGGAACAAGATGGAATTCCGAAGAAAAGTAGTTTTGGAAATAAGTTTTCTAACTTTTGGTTTTGGTTCGAGACTGGAATTAAGCTGAATGATACACAATCTGGTTATCGTTTGTATCCGTTGAAATTTATTCCGAAAAAGTTTTGGACAAATAAATTCGAATTCGAAATTGAGATTATTGTACGAACAGCTTGGAAAGGAATTGAGGTGACCAATATTCCGATTGATATTTTGTACGATCCAAACGAACGCGTTTCACATTTTCGTCCATTTCAAGATTTTACGAGAATTAGTATTTTGAATACTTTTCTGGTTTTTTTGACGATTTTTTACATCAAACCACGAAATTTTTTCTTCAGTTTCAAAAAAAAAAATATACGAACATTCATTAAAGAAGATATTCTAGGGAGTAATGATAGCAATAAAGTAAAAGCGCTTTCAATTGCTTTGGGAATTTTTCTTGGAATTGCACCATTTTGGGGCTTTCAAACTTTTTTATCCATTTTTTTAGCGTCGATGTTTCGTCTTAATAAAGTGATTAGTTTCTTTTGTTCCAACATTAGTATTCCGCCAATGATTCCGATAATTATTTATCTTTCTTTGCTGACAGGTGGATTTATTTTGCAGGACAATTTTCATTTAGATTTGAGTTTGGTTTCTTTCGAAATTATCAAAAAAAATCTGCTTCGTTATATTGTCGGAAGCTTTGTTTTAGCAACTTTTTGTAGTATTGTTAGTGGAATTGTAAGTTATTTTTTATTAACTTATTTCAGTCAAAAGAAGGTTAAGAATGCATAAATTTTTCTATAACATATTTTTACAAATCAAAGCGAATAAATGGTTGAGTGTATTCTTTTTTGTTCTCTTTTTAGTTGGTTGTGCATTTTTTGCAAATCGACTAAAATTTGAAGAAGATATTACGCGAATCATTCCGAAAGATGAGAAAAATGATGCAATGGCAAAGGTTATTGCTCAATTAAAATTTACGGATAAAGTTGCGGTGATTATCGAAAAAGATAAAGTAGGAACGCTTGATGATATGACGGCACAGGCAACTGATTTTTTAGATAGTATCCAACCGTTAAATAACTATTATAATGATATTCAAGGGCAATATGATTTAGATAATTTTGCTTCGACTTTTGATTTTGTTCATCAAAATTTACCGCTTTTTTTAGAGAAAGAAGATTATAAAACGTTAGAGCAAAAATTGTCTAAAGATTCGATAGCTTCTATTGTTGAAAGTAATTACAAAAGCTTAATTACGCCGACTGGAATTGTTTCGAAAGAGTTTATGTTGAAAGATCCGCTTGGGTTGACTTTTGTTGCATTAAATCGTTTAAAAGAAAAGAATTTGACGGATGATTTCGAAGTTTACAATGGATTTATTGTGACGAAAGATCATTCGAAATTATTTCTTTTTATCAATCCTAAATTTTCAGGAAGTGAAACAGAACATAATACTGAATTTGTTAATCGTTTAGAAGAAATTCAACAGCATTTAAATCCAGAATATAGCGGAAAATCAACATTGAGTTATTTCGGTTCAAGCTTTATTGCAGTTGCGAATGCAAAACAAATTAAACAAGATATTATAACAACCGTTTTGATTTCGATGATTACATTAATGATCATTTTAATTGTATTCTATCGAAAAATTTACATTCCGATAATTATTTTTATTCCTTCCGTTTTTGGTTTTTTCTTTGCTTTGGCACTTTTGTATTTTATTCAAGGTACAATTTCTGCAATTTCTTTGAGTATTGGAGCAGTTTTATTAGGAATAACGATTGATTATTCGTTGCATATCATGACGCATTATAAGCACAATAGCGATTCTAAAACATTGTTTAGAGAGATTACGAAACCGCTTATCATGAGCTGTACAACTACAGCGATTGCATTTTTGTGTTTACTTTTTGTGAAATCGGATGTGTTGAAAGATTTAGGAATTTTTGCTGGAATAACAGTTATTGTTTCTGGTGTTTTTTCTTTATTGATTATTCCACATTTGTATCATCCGAAAGAAGATGCTGTTGAAAATAATTCTTCAATAATAGAGAAGTTAGCGTTCTTTTCATTTCATAATAACAAGATATTGATTGGTGCTTGTGTTCTTTTGATTATAGTGAGTTGTTTTACGTTTAATAATGTCAATTTTGACAAAGATTTATCTAAATTAAATTACGTTCCAACCGATCAAAAAATAGCGGAACAAAAGTTAGAGACTTCGTCTAATTCTATCTCAAAATCGTTGTATGTAGTTAATTATGGAAATAATGTAGAAGATGTTTTAAATCAAAATATTGCGTTAACAAATAAGCTTGAGCAAGCAGAAAATAAGGATGAGATTTTAAGTTATAATTCGATTCAATCATTGGTTTTACCAACTTCTGTTCAACAAGAAAAAATAAAAGATTGGGAAAATTTCTGGAATTTAGAAAAAGTGAATTTTGTAAAGAATGAATTTATCAAGGATGGAAAAAAATATGGTTTCAAAGAAGAAATTTATAATCAATTTTTCTCAATTTTTGATAAAGCATATCAACCTTTAAAATTAGAAGATTATCGCGCGTTTAATCCATCGCTTTTTGAAGAATTTGTTTCGCAAAAAAATGGTTTTTATACGATTTCTACTTTAGTCAAATTAAAGGAAGAAAGCCGAGAAAATTTCATCAAACAATATCATAATAAAGAAACAATTGTAATTGATCGCAAACAGTTAAACGAAAACTTTTTAGGAAATTTAGTTACTGATTTTAATAACCTTGTCAATTATTCGTTTATTGCTGTTTTATTAATATTGTGGTATTTCTTTCGACGTATAGAATTGGTTATTATTAGCGCGATTCCTATCGCATTATCAGGTTTGGTTACAGCTGGATTGATGGGACTTTTTGATATCAAATTCAATATTTTCAGTAGTATTGTTTGTACGTTGGTTTTTGGTCATGGTGTCGATTTTAGTATTTTTATGACGAGTGCTTTACAAAAAGAATATACGACTGGAAAAGATGAAATGCCTACTTATCGAACTTCGATTTTATTAGCAGTTATCACGACAATTTTAGCAATTGGAGCGTTAATTTTTGCCAAACATCCAGCGTTAAAATCAATTGCATCAGTTTCGTTAGTTGGAGTTGTGGCAGCGCTAGTGATTACATTTATTTTCTACCCAATTTTATTTCGATTTTTCATCTCAAATCGTCCTAAAAAAGGTAAAAGTCCAATGACGTTGTGGTTAGCAATTCAAAGTGGAATTTTCTTCATTTATTTTGGATTATTTGGTACGGTAACTTCATTAATTCTTCGATTTTTGATGCTTATTTTACCAATTTCGAAAGAAAGAAAATATGCACTTTTTGGATGGGGAATGTCAACTTTTATGAAATCTGTGTTGATGTTAAAGCCAACTGTTGTCAAGAAAATTATTAATCCAAATCAAGAAGACTTCAAGAAACAGTCAATCATAATTGCGAATCACACTTCGTTCTTGGATACGTTGGCGATTGGAATGTGTACGCCTAAAATTGTGTTCTTAGTGAACGATTGGGTTTACAAATCGCCAATTTTTGGTCGTGCCGTGAAAATGGCTGGTTTTTATCCTGTTTCAAATGGTGTTGAAAATAATATTGAAGAGATTAAAACTCGAATTGGGAATGAGTTTTCGTTAATGATTTTCCCTGAAGGAACGCGTTCTCGAACGAATAATATAAATCGTTTTCACAAAGGTGCATTTTATTTGGCGGAGAAATTACAACTTGATATTTTACCAATTTATATTCATGGGAATTCTGAAATTATTCCAAAAGGAGAATTTTTAATTTTTGATGGACATATTTATTCAATAATAGGTAAAAGAATTGCTTGGAATGATGAAAACTATGGTTTGAATTATTCAGAACGAACTAAAAGAATCAGTAAGGAATTTAAAAATAATTTTCAAGAAATTCGAGATAAATATGAAGATAAAAACTATTGGAAACAGAAATTATTTTTAAGTTTTTTGTACAAAGAATCTGAAATTATTCAAGTTGTAAAAAAGGATTTTAGTTTGAATAAATCTGTTTATCATCAATTAAATAATGCATTTACAAAAGATGAAAAAATAGTTCATTTTTCGAATGATTTTGGACAAATTGATTTTTTATTATTGATGCAACAATTCAACCGAAAAATAATAACGTTTGTAAAAGAGGAAGAAAAGCGAGAGATTGCAGCAACAAATTACATTACAAAAATTCGTTCGTTAGAATATCGTTCTGATCTTGATGTTATAGATGATTATAAGACGCTTTTAATTTCTACTGATATTGAAAATATTTATCAAGAAACAATAAATCAATTTGAGAAAATTGTTGTTTTAAAGAATAGAAATATTGACGAATCACTTTTTACAAGTTTTGCCCAACAAACCGAAACAAATGAATACACAATTTACACAAAATAATTCTGAATCTCATTACGATGTAGTCGTTATTGGTAGTGGTTTGGGAGGACTTGTTTCTGCGCTTATTTTGGCAAAAGAAGGAAAGAAAGTTGTTGTATTAGAAAAGAACAATCAGTTTGGAGGGAATTTGCAAACTTTTGTTCGAAATAAAACAATTTTTGATACTGGTGTTCACTATGTTGGAGGTTTGGATAAAGGAGAAAATTTGTATAACTATTTCAGTTATTTGAATATATCCGACAAATTGAAATTGCGCCAGTTGAATAAAAATGGTTTTGATATGATTTCGTTTGATGATGATTCTCAGGAATATCCAATTGCGCAAACGTATCAGAATTTTGTTGATCAATTAGCTGTTTTTTTTCCTGAAGAGAGAGAAAATTTAATCAAATACAGCAAAAAATTAGAGGAAATTTGTTCTGCTTTTCCTATGTATAATTTGAATATCGGAACTTTTGCTGATGAAGAAGATTTTTTGTCGCTTAATGCGAAAGAATACATCGATTCGGTTTTCACAAATAAGCGTTTGAAAGCGGTTTTAGTAGGAAATAATTTTCTTTATGTAGGACAAGCAGAGAAAACGCCTTTGTACATACACGCGCTTTCAGTTAACTCTTATATACATTCGGCTTGGAGATGTGTAAATGGAGGAAGTCAAATCGCAAAACTTTTGATCAAAGAACTGAAGAAATATGGTGGTGAAATTTATAAATACCAAGAAATAAAATCATTTGTACAAAACGAGAATGAAGAAGTAATTGGTTGTAAAACAACAAAAGGAAAACGTTTCTTTGGTAATTTATTCATTTCGAATATTGACATTAAAAAAACAATAGATATGTTAGGCGAGCGTAAGTTTGGTAAACCATTTTCTCGACGCGTCAAAAGCTTGGAAGTAACGCCTTCTGCATTTACTATTTATATTGTTTTTAAGCCAAAAAGTTTTTCCTATATTAATCATAATATTTATCATTTTAACTCAATAAATGATGTGTGGGACAGCTACGAAAAAACTACAAATGATTGGCCAAATACATACATTGCAACATTTAGTATGGATCAAAAAGATGAAGAATATTCAGAAAGTATGACGGTTATGACGTATATGACGTTTGATGAAGTACAAAAATGGGAAGAATCGTATAATGTTGAGACTAACGATAATTATGGGAAAAGAGGAGAGGAATATGAGGAATTTAAACGTCAGAAAACGGAATTAATCATTCGTAAATTAGAGAAAAAATTTCCTGATATTAGAGAAAAAATTTCTTCAATTCATACTTCTACGCCTTTATCTTATCGCGATTTTATTGGTTCTGAAAAAGGAAATATGTATGGGTATTTGAAAGATAGTAATCATCCGATGAAAACATTTATCTCGCCAAGATCTAAAGTGAAAAATGTGTTTTTTACTGGTCAAAATGTCCGTGTTCATGGAGTTTTGGGTGTGACGGTTGGTGCATTTGTAACGTGTTGCGAAATCCTTGGCGCTGACTATTTAATGAACAAAGTTCATCGTGAAATAAAACTAAATGCGAATGAATAAAACCATTTACTTTTTTACGTTTATTTTTTTTACGCTTATATCTTGTGGTGTTCGAAAAAGTTTAGAAAATCGTCCTGATTTGTCTACTTTTCAATCAAAACAATACAGTAGAAATGAAATCAATGATTCACTTTTTTACATTGATAATAATTTTTTAAAGAAAAATAAAACCCAGAATTGGGAACTTTTTGTTTCCGGAGATCCGTTAGAAATTGGTCAAAAAACAGGTGTTTTAACGAAAGAATTATATGCTTTTCAAGAGCAATCTTTTATGAATTTGATAACTGATTTTATTCCTTCTGAAAAGCGTAGAAAATTTCTTTTCAAAGTACTCAAATATTATAATCGAGATTTACATAAATATGTCAATAATGAATATAAAGCACAAATTTATGGACTTTCTGAGTCTGCAAATAGCCGCTACGATTCGTTAATAGACAAATATAACCGCAATCTTTTTTTGCATGGAGCGCACGATATAGGACATGCTATGCATGATTTGATGTTGGTTGGTTGTTCATCTTTGGCTGTTTGGGATAATAAATCTGAAGACGGAGGTTTATTGATTGGTCGGAATTTTGATTTTTATGCAAATGATGATTTTGCCAAGAATAAAATAATTTCGTTTGTCAAGCCAAATTCTGGTTATCCCTATATGTCGGTGACTTGGGGCGGAATGATTGGTGTTTCGTCTGGAATGAATTTGGAAGGGCTTACAGTAACGATAAATGCGGGAAAATCTTCTATCCCACTTAAAGCAAAAACGCCCATTTCTCTCGTTGCTTTAGAAGTTTTACAATATGCCTCAACGATTGATGAAGCGGTTGAAATAGCAAAAACTAAAAAGGTTTTCGTCTCTGAGAGTATGATGATTGGTAGTGCAAAAGATCATCGTGTGGTGTTGATAGAAATTTCTCCTAAAAAGTTTGGTGTTTATGAAGTTCAAAATCAACCTTATTTAGCTTGTACGAACCATTTTCAGAGTGATGTTTATTCGGATGATAAGCGAAATAATACGCAGAAAGAGGAAAGTCATTCGGTTTATCGTTTCGAAAAAATTGAAGAGCATCTTTCGAATGAAAATAAACTGAATCCAACTAAAATGATTGAATTGTTACGAGATACAAATGGTTTGAAAAATACCAAATTAGGTTACGGAAATGAAAAGGCTTTGAATCAACTATTGGCGCATCACGCAGTTGTTTTTCAACCAGATAAACGATTGGTTTGGGTTTCGTCAAATCCATATCAATTAGGTGAGTTTACAGCTTATGATTTGAATAAAATTTTTAATGATTCTATTTCAAATTATATGTTAAATGTAGATAGTTTGAGAATAGAAAAAGACAAGTTTGTCTTATCTGCTGATTATTCTAATTATGAAAAATATCGTGAACAAACACACCAAATAAGTAAGTTGATAAAAGAAAATAAGAAAATTGATGAAACTTTTTTAACAAGTTATATTCAGAATAATCCTGATTTTTGGTTGGTTTATGACAAAGTTGGTGATTATTATTTTCAGCAGAAAGATTATCAACAAGCGAGTTTTTATTATAAATTAGCATTGACAAAGGAGGTGACTACAGTTCCTGACCGAAATAAAATTCAGAAAAAATTATCCAAATGTTCTCGAAAAACGCGTTAACATCCTTAGAACTTCAATCTTTAGAAGAGATTAAAGAATTTCAAAATCAGAAACTTCAAGAACAGATAAAGTATCTTGCGACGCATTCCAAATTTTATCAAGATTTATTCAAAAAATATCAAATTGATTGGAAATCTATTCAAACAACGGAAGATTTAAAATTAATTCCTGTTACAACGAAGAATGATTTGCAACAATATAATTTTGATTTTTTATGTGTTCCATTAACTGAAATTATTGATTACTCAACAACTTCTGGAACTTTAGGTGATCCTGTAACATTTGGTTTGACGGATAAAGATTTAGATCGTCTGGCAGCAAATGAAATGAATTCTTTTCAACGAATTGGGGTTCAAAAAGGTGATGTTGTACAATTGATGACAACGATTGATCGTCGTTTTATGGCTGGTTTGGCGTATTTTCTTGGTTTGAGAAAAATAGGCGCGGGCGTTATTCGTGTTGGTGCTGGAGTTCCGCAATTGCAATGGGATTCTATTTTAAAATATCAACCCAAATTTTTGGTTGCTGTTCCATCTTTTTTATTGAAAATGTTAGATTATGCAGAGAAAAATAACATCGATTATCAAAATTCATCCGTAAAATCGGTTTTGTGTATTGGAGAGTCGTTGCGTGATAAAGATTTGAATTCGTCTTTGTTGGCGCAAAAAATAAATTCGAAATGGGATATTCAACTTTTTTCGACTTATGCTTCAACCGAGATGGGAACAGCGTTTACAGAATGTAATGAATCGGTTGGAGGACATCATCAGCCAGATTTGATTATCACAGAAATTTTAGACGAGAATAATGAAGTTGTACAAGATGGTGAATTAGGTGAATTGACAATTACAACATTAGGAATAGAAGGAATGCCTTTATTGCGTTTTAAAACAGGTGATTTAGTACGCAAACATTCCGATAAATGTAAATGCGGGAGTAATTCGTATCGATTAGGACCAGTTGAAGGTAGAAAGCAACATATGATAAAGTACAAAGGAACAACCTTGTATCCGCCAGCTTTACATGATATTTTGAATCATTTTGATGAAATCAAATTACATTTAATCGAAATTTATTCGAACGAATTTGGAACAGATGAAATTTTAATTCGATTAGTTTCAACAGACGAAACCGATGATTTTTTAGCAAAAATAAAAGATTATTTCAGAGCAAAATTACGCGTAACGCCTTCTATAAAATTTGAAACTTTTGAAGAATTACAATCAATTGTTTTCAAGCCAGAAAGTAGAAAACCAATTACGTTTGTTGATTATAGAGAAAGTTAAATATATGAAATAAAAAGTCCACTGAAAGTGGACTTTTTATTTGAAAATATCTTATTTTAAATAAGTATCAGAATTTCTTGCCGGGCTTTTAACCTCTGGCCATTCTTGCTGTTTTCCGTCTCTACCATTAGGTAAAATACGACGCTCACGACTTACTAAATCTTTTTCTTGATCTGCCATCATCGTTAAAGTAGCACTCAAAATTGCATTCGTTTGTACTTCTTCAAAAACGATTTTATCATACGTATCTTTGTTTGTGTGCCAAGTATACGTACCGTAACCCCAATTTAATGAACTAAGTCCGAAAGCTGGCGCTCCTGCAGCGATAAAAGATGCATGATCCGATCCTCCACCACTTGGCATTCCAGGGAAATCTGTCTTGATTTCTTTCGTAATAAAATTAGGAACAGCTTGTAACCAGCGCGTCATGTATTCATATGATTTTTCAAAACCAGATCCATTGATGTTTACTACACGTCCTGTTCCATTATCTTGGTTAAATACAGCTTGAGTGTTTTTAATAATTTCTGGATGATCTTCTACAAAAGCACGAGAACCATTCAATCCTTGTTCTTCACTTCCCCATAAACAAATCAAAATTGTACGTTTGTTATTTGGGTATAATTTTTTGATTGTACGAATTGTTTCCATCATTGTGATAGTTCCAGTTCCGTTATCTGTTGCTCCTTGCGCTCCATCCCAAGAATCGAAGTGAGCAGAAAGAATAATGTACTCGTTTGGTTTTTCTTTTCCTTTAATTTCTCCAATAATATTGAATGTTTTCGCAACTCCATTGTGTTTAGATTGTGCATTAACAGTCAATTTTGGAGCAGTTCCATTTTCAGCTAAACGATATAACATTCCGTAATCTTCATTCGAAATATCTAACATTGGGATAGTTTTCGTTTTTGCACCAAAAATTCTATTTGCTCCCATAATTCCTGTCCAATAAGAAATTGCAACCGCTGCAGCTCCATTTTTCTCAAAAACTTCTGGAAGTGTATTGTTGTTGTAACCTGTCACTTTTATAGAATTTGCCCAAGCTTCGGCTTCAGCTTTTCTTGTTTCAGTAACTTTTTTATACAAATCCTCTAAACCAAAATCTTTGTATTGATAATCAGAACGTCCATATGATTGGTTTTGTGACATCAAAACAACTTTTCCTTTTACAGAAGGTAACCATGCGTCAAATTCAGCTTTTGTTTTGAAAACAGGCATTGCGATAGCATCTGCATTCACAGCTTTTTTAGTTGCTGGTGACCATGCTAATTGAGTAGCTTCGATAGATTTTGCTCTTGGATACGTCATATCAACATGCGTTATTCCGCGCTCCCATGCTTTCCATGTTCCATAATCTTCACGGCGGGCATCAATTCCCCAAGATTTCAACGTTTTAATTGCCCATTCTCCTGCTTGATCCATTTGTGGAGTTCCTACTAAACGAGGTCCGATTCCGTCTAATAATTCGTGCGAAATTTTCTTCAACTGCGAATTATTTTGAATTTCGGTTACAAAACTTTGTACAGTTGGGTCTAATTTTTCTTGTGCTTGCGCATGTACCGCAATAGACGATAATACAATTGTAGAGTAGGTTAATGTGTTAATCAATTTCATAATTAAAGTAATTTCGTGTGATAAATTTTACAAATTAGGTCTAAAATAGAATATTTTGTGAAATAAAAAAAGACATCTACGGATGTCTTTCATGTATTTGTGTTTTTTTGAAAATATAATATTGTTTTTTAATTATCTTTCATCTTAATGAATCGATTATTTTGCAGTACAAATATTTTATCAGGGTTATACGCATGACTCTTTTTTGATTCTTCATTTAATGGAAAAACCGTAATTGCTAAAACAGGAAAATCATTGAAACTAAATATTTGTAAATTAATATTTTTATACAAATATTCGTCCTGAGAAAAATTTGCATCAAGTAAATTGTAATAATTAATTAATTCGATATCGCTCATAATACTTTCGGTTAAATTTTCTGGATGATAACCAACAAATAATAAACCTCCCTGACCATGCAGCATTGCATAAATATTTTTTTCAATTTCTTTCGGACAATTCTTTTCTAAAAACTGAACATAATCAAAATCTTGATAATGAAAAAGATGATCGTAAAGACAATCTAGAATAAATTCGCGGTTCGAAATATTATTTATAAAAAATTGTCTTGTTGAGTTATTCCACAAAAAAGGTGTGTCTAAAATTTCAAAATGATTATCTTCAATATCAAAATTTGAGAATAGATATTTATTTAATTTTATTGCATCTATTTGTTCTTCAAAACCTAAGTTTTTCAGTAATTTATATTCGATTATTAAATGATTAAGTTGTTCAGAATAATTAATTTGTTCAAAATTTTTTAAAGAATAAATTTCATATTCGTTGTCTTTTTTTAAAGTATCGAAATCTTCATTTAAAACAAAAGACAAACTAATTCCGTAAGGAAAAATAGTTTCATTTGGAGTGATAAAAATAGCTTCTTGATTAACTAGTTTTAAACGTTTGTAATTATTTCCGTTAGGATAATTGATTTCAGTATTTATTCGATCAATTGCTTTTGGTTGAATAAAATTACTTTCAATTTGTAGCAAACCTTCATTTGAAATAATTTCGATGTAATTTTCAAGAAAACTAAAAGCATCCAACCTGTTTTTTAATCCATTATCCGAATTAAATTCAGTTATTTGAAATTCTTTTGAGCTTGTGCAAAAACGTGTTTTTACAACATAAGTTATTGTAGATAAAATGTTTTTGTGCATAGTTGAATTTTAATCTTTTGTAAATGTAAAAGATTAGTTTTTAATAATTTTTACTAAAAAACACTTTTTTATAAAAATTATTAAGTGTTTTTGTTAAGAACTTTTTGATTCCGTTTTCGATAAAATAGTCACTTTTTTTAACATTGTTTTTGAGGAAATGATAAAATTATAAATTTGATTTAAACAAAAAATCCTCAACTCCGAAGAATTGAGGATTTACTAACCAACTAAAATTAACTATATCTATGAAATTTGTATGCTACGTTTTTCTTTTGGTAAAGCTTCTTCTTTCTTAGGTAGAACTAATTGCAAAATTCCGTTTACATAAGAAGCTTCTATTTTATCTTCGTTTATGGTTTCTGGCAATGTAAATGCTCTTTTGAAACTTGAAAAATTAAATTCTCTTCTCGAAAATTTTTCATCTTTTACTTCTTCATTTTGTTTAAATTCTGATGAAATTTTCAAAATATTTTCATCAATTTCAATTGAAAAGTCTTCTTTGTTTAAACCTGGTGCAGCTAATAAAATCTCGAAACTATCTTCATTTTCTTTGATATTTACTGCAGGAAATTGATTTTGAGAATTTACAAAAGTTTCAAACTTTGGACGCATTGCATTTTCAAATCCAAATGGGAAATAATTTGCTCTATTTTTTCTTGCTGTGTTCATGTCTTGTATGTTTAAATTTTTGATTTCATTGTTCATGTTTTCACTTTATTCAAATTATGTGCAAATCGATATTTTAAGACAAAATGACTTGTTTTTACTGTTTTTAAATGTCAAAATGACTGAAAATTTAAATTTTGAACATAAAAAAATCCTGAAAAGTCATTTTCAGGATTTGTACATCTTGGTTAAGATTCTATTTATTTATAAATTTCGTCTAAAACTTTTGCTAAACGTAGACCGCCTTTTAGCATTTGATCTTCGATCGTTTTTTTGTTGTCAAAATGGTAACGGTAACCTAATTTATCGTCCATTTTAACACCTGCGTAAATTCTGTTTGCAATAATATAAGAGCCGTAAATCCAATCAGCAAAAGTTCCTTCTTGCATTGTTTTTTGTTGTTCTTTCGTTGCAATATCCAGTAAATTAGAATATTCTGTGTAAGAATAGTTTTCGTAATCTACCAATTTAGAATCCCAAACTGTGTGGATATTTACTTTATCACGGAACCATTCAACTTTGATACGATTTCCTCCCAAATCATCTGGACGACCAACGTGAAGTGGTTGATGTGCATCACCAAGAATGTGAATCAAGAAATATAAATCGTGTTGTTTTTGCTCGATTGTAAGGTTTTTATTGTTTTTTAATTCATTCATTAAAAACAAACCTTTTTTGTACATGTTTTCATCTGAAGTTTGCTCTAAAGCAGCATCAAATTGTTGACGATTTAAATCTCCAGGTATGTTAACATAGTGATAAGAATCTGCATGTTTCCAAGAATCATCAGACTTGATAAAATCTGGCCAGTTTGCCCAATAAGCTAACTTTTGAGGACCAATAATTTTTGTAATTTCTTTACGAGTTTTCTTGCTAATGTGTTGTTCTGCAATCTGAGAAACCACTCGGTGACCTGTTAATCCCCAAGCTAAAGCACTTTCTGAAGCTAAAAATGCACCTAAAAGCATTGCACTTCCTATAATTTTTTTCATTGTGTGAGCTCGATTTTTGACAAAGGTAAGGAAAGTTAATTATTGATGAATTATGATTAATGCTATTAAAAAAAAGTTTGATTATATATTAAAGGAAATAATTCTAAATCAAAAGGATTAATAGTATTTGTACAAAAAGTAAGTGGTAAATCTTCGTAAGTAATCAAGCACCAACTTAAATCATCGGGAAAAAGAAAGGAATTAGAATCGAAATCTGAGTTTTTCTGAAAATCAAGATATTCTGAAATTAAAACATTACTATTCCTTTGCTTATAATTTTCTTCCCAATAAAATTCCTCGATATTGCTGATATATAAATGTAAGGTTTGAGAATTTATAATTTTATTTAATCCTTTATCTATACAATCAATTGTTTGATTATCTAGAAATTCAATTGCTGGATTATCTTTAAAATTGTCTAGAATATTTATATTTTTTTCAAGTTTAAATTTTTGAGAAAGTTCATCAAGATTTATTTCTCTGTAAAGATTACTTTTTTGAGGATTAAGAAATAATCCAAATTCTCTTTCAATCTTTATTCTTTGGTTGATTTCTTCTATGGTTAAGTTATTTGATGGATATTTTTCGAAAGGAAAATCATCTATAATTCCAATTTTCCAATGAATCATATAATATTGTTTAAATAAATCTGGAATAATATCAGTTAACGTTTCTATATTTTCGTTGTTTTTATAATCTTTTATCCAAGAGAATTGATCCATAATTAGCTTTAATTATTCTCTAAATTTAATAAAAATCATCTTTAAAAGTTCTTTTTTTGGAGATTTAGAAATTTTCTAAAAAAAACTTTAAAAAAATATTAATTCAGCAAACCTCGATAAACAGACAGATTGGTATGTTTTTTATTTATAATACTAAAAATAATTCAGTACTTTGTTTTGCATAATACTAAAACTTTTATATATATTTGTATAACAAAATAAAACAAGCCGTTCTTATGAATATAGAGAAAACAAAAGTTCAGATGCGAAAAGGTGTACTGGAATATTGTATTCTCAGCATTATCAAAAAAGGAGATGCGTATGCATCTGATATCATAGACGAATTGAAAAAAGCAGAGATGATTGTTGTTGAAGGAACATTATATCCGCTTTTGACAAGACTTAAAAATGATGACCTTTTACAGTATCGCTGGGAAGAATCAACGTCAGGACCACCTCGCAAATATTATGCACTTACAGAGTTAGGTGAAAATTTTTTAAAAGAATTAGCTGAAACTTGGGAACAGTTAATTGAAGCCGTGAATAAAGTAACCACAGAAACGCAGAAAAATGGATAAAACAGTATCAATAAGTATAGGAGGATTTTCTTTCGTGTTAGACGAAATTGCCTATAATAAATTAAAGACCTATTTACAAGATGTAAAAACTTCTTTGAGAGGTACGGAAGGTGTAGAAGATATTATTGAAGATGTAGAAATCCGTATTTCTGAATTATTTCGTGAACGATTAAAATTTAGAGAAGTTGTAAATGAAGATGATATCAATTTTGTAATTGCTACGATGGGACATCCAGATCAATACAAAGTTGAAGAAGATGAAGAGAACGAAAAAACGTCTACAAATTCATCATACAATTATTCGACAAATAATCAATCGTATGGAGGACAACAAACTGGTGCGAAACGTTTGTACCGCGATCCAGATGATACAATTGTAACAGGATTATCTGCTGGTTTGGCGCATTATATGGGCGTTGATCCTTGGTTTGTACGTTCTATTTGGTTAGTTCTTGGAATTTTAGGAATTTTCACAGCAGGTGTATCATTTTTCTTAGTGGTGTTCTGTTATTTTATCTTGTTAATTTTTGTTCCGAAAGCAAAAACAACATCAGAAAAGTTGCAGATGTACGGGCAACCAGCGAATATTGATACGTTAAAAAAAAACGTAGAACAAGCTAGTGAAGCTGTTGTAAGTGGGAGCAAAGAATTAAGTAATAAACTAGGTGGAGCCTTTGGCGTTTTTGGTCGAATTCTACTTTGGTTCATCGGATTTATCATTCTAAGTACAGGTATTGGATTAATCATTGGAGGATTCTTTTTCTTCTTTACAACTTGGACAGAAATGCCTACTGAATTATTCGGTTATCTTGTAGAAGAAGAATGGATGAGTATGGCAGCCAAAATATTTGGAGGAGTACTAATGGTAATTCCAGGTGTTTTGTTGACAATTTTAGGTGTAAAATGTTTCTGGAATAGAGTAAAAGTTAGTAAAGCTGTAATATTTGGAGCAATTGCTCTTTGGTTTGTTGCTTTATTTGCAATCATTGGAATTTCTGTAAGTACAGCAAGTAAATTTAGAAACTCAGTTGAAATGACACAAGAAAAAAGTTATGTTATTCCTTCTGATACGCTACAAGTCTATTTTAGAGAAAATAATGAAGGAAACTTAAAGTTTAAAACTTTTAACGATTTAGATCAATTAATTGATGCTGATGGAAACTTAATTATTCCAATTGATGATATTTTTGAGATTGAAGAAAGTACAGACGATAAACTTCATATTCAAGTAACTTATTCTTCTAAAGGAGGAAGCAAAGAAGAAGCAAAACGCAATTTAGAAGCAATTAGATATAATTACGAATTAAATGGAAATAAACTTTATTTAGATGAGTTCATTAAAATTCCTAAAGATGGTAAATTTAGAAATCAAACGGTTGATATCAAATTGTATATTCCTAAGAACAAATTAATTCATACGAATAACACTGATCGAATGACAATTATTAATAATGATAATGATCGTGATTATTTATATGATTTGAAGAATAAATTTATTGGGTATAATGGAAAAAAATTCGTATGTTTGAATTGTCAAAAAGATTCAGATTCTGAGGACGATATTAATCTTGATTCAGAGGATGTAAACATAAATTTGAATGACGGAAACGATTCGGCGAGAGTTAGAATTGATAAAAATGGTATTCGTGTCGAAAGTAAAGACGGTTCAGTAGGACTAAATTTACCAAGAACTGAAAACAAAAAAGAAAAATCAAACCAAGAAATACACTATAAAGATGATACAGATTCTATTAACATTAACTACAGAAATCATTCAAATAATCGTTGATTTCTTTGCGTAGACTTAAGAAGTATTTTAATTAATAATATTCAAAAAGAGACATTTCATTTCGGAATGTCTCTTTTTATTTTTGGTTACATTGACTAATATCCGTTTCGAGTTTTGTATGTTTGCAAATGCATAAAGCATCATTTTATGAAAAATTTTTTAGGTAAACTTTTGTACTCATTAGGAGGTTGGAAATTAGATAATCATCTCGATTTATCAAAAGTAGATAAATGCGTTTTGGTTTGCGCTCCGCACACTTCCAATTGGGATTTTTACTACACTATTTTGGCTTTTTGGCAAATGGGAATTCCAATGAAAATGTTTATCAAAGATGCTTGGACAAAGCCTTGGTATGGATATTTTATCAAGAAAATGGGCGGAATCGGAATTGATCGTTCTCAACGACATAATATGGTTGATTTTGCTTCAGATATTTTAAAAAAATCAGATAAATTATATTTAATCAATACACCAGAAGGAACACGTTCTCGTGCAGAAAAATGGAAAAATGGATTTTTCTATATCGCTCAAAAAGCAGATGTTCCGATTGTTTTGGCTTATTGTGATTTCAAGAAAAAACGAGCTGGAATTTCAAAAATTGTGGATACAGAAAACAGAACTTTAGAAGATGTGATGGATGAAATTCAAGATTTTTACAAAGATGTTACGGCGAAACATCCAGCACTTTATAACCCAAAAATACATTAAATCATGAACGAACAAGATATTTTACAGAAATTCAACGAAATGTCGAAAAATACATTACTTGAAACTTTAGATATAGAATTTACGGCAGTTGGAGAAGATTTTTTATCAGGAAAAATGCCTGTAACGCCTAAAGTTCATCAGCCTTTTGGTTTGTTGCACGGCGGCGCTTCTATTGTTTTGGCGGAAACGTTGGGAAGCACTTTGTCTAATATTATTTTGCATTCGGATGATTTTGTGGCGGTTGGTCAACATGTTGACGCAAATCATCTTCGTCCAAAGAAGGAAGGAACAATTTTTGGGCATGCAACAGTCGTAAAACAAGGTCGCACTTCGCATTTGATTAAGATTGAAATCAAAGATGAAAACGATAAATTAATCTGTTATACACATTTAACAAACGCCATTATTTCTAAAAAACATGTTTAAAAAATTTCAAGATAAACTTGAAAGATTAATTCAAAATCAAAAACCGTTTCTTCTTTTTAGAAAACCAAATTCTATACAAGTGGAGTTATGGGAAAATAAAGAGATAAAATCGGATAACAAGTTTATTTGTAATAGTTTCGATAATACAAAATTGATTGAATTTAATGATGATGAGGTTATAGATATTGGAATAAATGAATTACCAAATTTTGAACTTTCTTTACCAGAATCAGATCAAAATGAAGCAATTTCGTATGAAAATTATATTGATTTAATTCAAAAAACAGTTGAAGAATTACAAAGTGATTCACCAACTAAAAAAATTGTAATTAGTCGAATCAATTCACTTCCAGAAACGAATATTAATTTAGTTGAAACTTTCAAAAATTTACATCAACATTATCCAAATGCCTATGTGTATTTGCGATTTGATACAGAAGAAGGTTGTTGGATTGGAGCTTCGCCAGAGCTTTTATTAAAAGAAAATAATCAATTTATACAAACTGTTTCTTTGGCTGGAACAAAAGCAAAAGAAGATGAATGGACGGAGAAAGAATATCATGAACAACAAGTGGTAACCGATTACATTTCGTCAACTTTAGAACCTTATACTTCTTACATCGATGTTGATGGTCCATTTTCTGTAAATGCAGGCTTTTTTGAACATTTGAAATCATTTATTTCAGCTCAATTAAAAGACAAATCTCAGCTGTATGACTTGTTGAAAGCTTTGCATCCAACGCCTGCTGTAGGAGGAATGCCAAAGGATCTGTCAAAAGATTTTATTCTCGAAAACGAAGGCTATAATCGTACTTTTTATGCAGGTTTTATGGGCTTTCAAAATAAAACAGAATCGGAGTATTTTGTTAATCTTAGATGTGCAAAAATCTATTCTAATAAAGTCAATTTGTATGTAGGAGGAGGTATTATGCCCGATTCTATTCCTGAAAATGAATGGCGAGAAACAGAACTGAAATCAAAAACAATAGGTGAGTTGTTGGTGAAAACAGAGAATTAAATCAACTCAGGACGTTTAGATTTTGGTAAAGTTAAGATGACTAAATTATAAGAATCTTTTATCCATTCTTTGATTTGAATGTCTTTCACGTCTTGATGAATTTTAACGGTATTCCAATGCTTTTTGTTCATGTGATAACCAGGAATTACAGCTTCGAAAGTTGCGCGTAATTCGATTGCGTTATCTGGATCACATTTGATATTTACAGAATCAAAATCGTCAATATCGCAAAGGCAAAACATTTTTCCAGTGATATAAAAAACCAAAGTAGTTTGATCAAAAGGAAATTTTTCTTCGACTAATGGAAGTCCTAAACAAAACTCTCTTAACTCTTCGATATGCATAAATATTTTTAGTGAAGATACAAATAAAACGAAAACGACCTTAATTACAAGGTCGTTTTCTATTAAATGTGGAATGTATGCAATTAATTTACATCCCACCAAACACGCGTGTTGATGTTATCTGGTCCCATTTGTTGAAGTGCATTTTGATAGCCTTCTGGATTATAATTTCTAACACTTGTTGGATAAAGCATACGACGAGGCATTTTTTTATCATTCAACATGGTAGAAGTTGTCGGTAATTTTGGAAAACCAGTTCTTTTATATTCAAACCATTGTTGGTAATCTGTAAAGAATAAAGCAAAATATTTTTGATCGATGATACGTTCTAACGTATTGTTGTATTTAATTTTTTCTTGCTCCATAAATTCAGCAGTTGGCTCGATATTCGTCCATAATTGTATTGCGGCTTTTACAGCTTTATCATAATGAGTTTTTGCATCACCAACTAAACCTTTTTGAGCCATTTCAGCTTTTATAAACTCAACTTCTGCATAAGTCATTAATGGAATTTTCATTGGAGCGACAACAATTGCATTGTTAGGAGATGACGGATTGAATTTGTAATCAGAACTATTTCCTTCGTAAGCTGCAGGAACTCCTTTGTAACCTAATGAAGAACCATCCAAATTAGAAGCTTTATTGACTAAAATTGGTAAACGAGGATCATTCGTTTCATTCATTTTATCTATAAAAAATGTTGTGAATGTTCTGCTATCTCTATAATCTTGTGCTCTTGGCCAAGGAGATAAACTTGGTGCTAAACCAGAAATTTGTAAAATAGCAGATTCTGATTCACTTTCGAAAATAGGATAAGTTGTCGGATTATCAATTATTTTTTTAAGTTCTGTTAAGGCAGATGCATCACGATTCGAAATTCTTAATAATAATCTCATTTTAAGAGAATTTGTGAATTTTTTCCAACGTGTTATATTGATGTTTTTTTCACTACTTGGGAATAAAATATCTGTACCATATTTTAGACCTAAATTAGTTACATATAATTGATTTGCTTTTTCTAAATCATTTAATAATTGCTTATAAATATCTTGTTGCGTATCAAATTTTGGTTTTGTAATTCCTTCTTCTGCTTTGGCTGCTTGAGAAAAAGGAACATCGCCAAACATATCAGTCAAATTTGAAATAACTAAAGAACGAAGCGTTAATGCAATTGCTTGATAATTGACATCTCCAGCTTTTTGCGAAACTTTTAGCATTTCCTCCAAATTAACAAGATTTGTGTAGGCATTATTCCAAGTAGAATTTCCCGTTCCTGTTGTTACATCATAACGATGAAGTCCCATAGCATTACTTGGATAAGGAATATGAACTTGCATCAATTGAGCGGTAATATCGTAGTTTTTTAAAACATTATTTTCAGCCAAATCATAAAGAACAGGGTTTAAAACTGAACCAGAATTAATTTCTGTGATTAAGTTTGGATCTTCATTCGCTTTCTCAAAATCGTTTGTACAAGAGAAAACAGTTGAAATTATAGTGAAGGCAAAAAATAGTTGAATTGAAATCTTTTTCATTTTAATAAATTGAATGTTGTAAATTATAATGAAGCTTTTAAGGTTACTCCATACGTTGCTGTTGATGGCATTTGTCCCATTTCAACTCCAGGTACATAAGTGTTTCCATTTAATGATGCTGTTTCTGGATCGTATAAAGGAAAATCACTAATCGTGAATAAATCGCGTCCGTAAACTGTTAATGACAACGCTTGTAAACCTGTCTTTGATAATAATCTTTTAGGAAAATCAAATGTTAAACTCACATCTCTTAATTTTAAATATGAAGCTTCGAATGAATTAGATTCTACATTAGCACGACGATTATATTCAGCATAATAAGTTGCCACATCAGCTTTTGTTGTATTTGGAGAATAAGTTCCGTCAGCATTCAATACAACACCATTTCCAATGATGTAACCATCTTCTCGACCAGGTAAAGAATCTGCCAATTTTCCTTGCTCCATCATTTTGTGATAAGTTTGTGAATAGACAATTCCACCATATTGTCCGTCTAATGTAAAACTGAAACGCAATGTTTTGAATTTGATTTCATTTGTGAAACCTGCTCTCCATTTAGGTGTTGCATCGCCAACGTATTCTAACGATCCATTTTTAAGTGGAACACCTGTTTTTGCATCATAAATGATTTGTCCCGCATCGTTTCTTACAAATTTTTCACCATATAGAGCTGTAGAAGAACCGCCAACTTTAGCAATTTGATAAACTGTTCCAGATTGACCAAGAATCATTTGATCACCTTCTATTCCTTCTACTAAAGATTTAACTTGGTTTTCATTTTTAGACCAAGTTCCAATCATTTTCCATTCAAAATCTTTACTTTTAATTGGAGAATACGTAGCTGCTATTTCAATTCCTCGGTTTTCAATTTCTCCTCCATTTACCACTCTTCTTGAATAGCCAGTTGTGATATCATTTGGTAATTCGAAGATTTGATTTTTTGTACTTTGTTGATAAACTGTAAAATCTAAGCTTAATCTTTTCTTGAATAATAAAGCCTCGAAACCAGTTTCCCATGATGTTGTAGATTCAGGTTTAATATCAGGATTAAATAATCTTCCAGGTACTACTGCAGATGCTGTAAAATCGCTTTGATCGTAATATCTATTTGTCCAACCTGTTGTACCTCCGTTACCAACTTTTGCAAATGATAAACGGTATTTTAAGTAATTAATTGGTCCTTTTATTTTGAATAAATCTGACAGAATAAAACTTGAAGAAACTGAAGGATAAAAGAATGAACTATATTTTACTGCAACAGAAGAATTCCAGTCGTTACGACCTGTAAAATCAACGAAAATCATATCTTTCCAACCAAATGAAGCCATTCCATATAATGAATTTTCTTTTAAATTAGAATCATACGTTCTTGCAAAAGGAGAAGTTAATCCATTCGAAAGTTTATAAACTCCAGGCGAAGCTAAACCATTTACCCAAGCCGTTAAATTTCTGTATTCATAATTTTTTCTATTACCTCCAACATTTGCATTGAAACCAAAATCTCCCCATTTATCAGTATAAGTTAATAAGAAATCGATATTTGTTTCAGTTTTAGATATGTCTTGTCTTTTGTAATATCCATTCGGCGTACGATTCATATCAAATGGACGTTTTTGTTCGCGCAATTGAGTATAGGTATTAATTGCAGGACGTAACATTAAGCTTAATTTATTGCTTAATTTAAAATCTGCTCTAATATTTCCAACAATTTGATTACTACTCATTGGATTAACAGCTTCGTAAGCAATAGCATAAGGATTGTCCATGTATGAACTAAATGGGCGAATCATTTTTACTCCATTGAAATCCTTTTTCCAAATTGGTTTGTACCAATTTAAATCTACGTTTGGATTTTGGAAGATCATAAAATAAGCAATAGATCCATTATTGTAACCAGTTCCTGGTAAATTATCACTTGTTTTTCGAGTATAGTTTAAAGCTGTCGAAACTTTGATACGATCGCTTACTTGATAGTTTCCATTAATCGCTGCAGTATAATTTTCGTAGCCAGTATTTGGCATAATCCAGCTATTTTTCTGATGTCCAATAGAAGCTCTCATACTTCCTTTGTCATTTCCACCAGAAAGTGTAACTGCATTACTGAAAGTGAAACCAGTTTGCCAAAATCCTTTTCTATTATCTTTATACGCACGCCATAAAGTCCTTTCAGCCCCTTGTTTTTCTAAATTAGGGTCATATTGAAAAAATGATTGTCCGTCAAATTTTGGCCCAAATGCAGAAGAAGTACTTCCTGTATTTGGTCCATCTGCTGAGGTTTGATAGGAGTAATAAGGATTGCCATTTTTATCGAAACTTTTTCCAGTTCCTTGACCATATTCATATTGAAAATCTGGCCAATTGTTAATAACATCAATAGCTACAGTTGATTTATATTCTAAACCTAATTGTTTACCTTTTTTACCTGATTTTGTTGTTATAATTAAAGCTCCATTTGCAGCTTTATTTCCATAAAGTGCCGCTGCCGAAGGACCTTTTAAAACGGTTACACTTTCGATGTCAGCTTGATTGATGTCAGAAATACCATTACCAAAATCGATAGGTGAATCATCGCCCATGTAAGCAGTATTATTTCCAGAAGAAGTCATTTCTGTGCTCATTGGAACACCATCGATGACAATTAAAGCATAATTTTTTGATTGGTCGATTGAATTTGCTCCACGCAAAATAATTTGCTGAGAATTGATTGGTCCATTTCCTCCAGAAATAATATTAAGACCAGCTACTTTTCCTTTCAATCCCGAAGACCAGTTATTCGCTTCTGCTGTTGCAAGTTCTTCCGAACCTATATTTTGTTGAGCAAATCCTAATTTTTTCTGCTCTCGCTTTATCCCCAAAGCAGTTACAATTACCTCATTCAGTTGGTTAGATTCTTCTTGTAAAGTAATTTTTACTTGAGAAATATCTTTCGGTGTGTATTCAATAAATTTGTGTTGAGATGAATTTACCAATAATGTAGGATGAGCAACATTTACTGAAACAAATTCGAAAAAACCATCTCCGTCTGTAAATGTTTTAAAAGATGTTCCCTTGATGATGATTTCTACATCTGCAACTCCTAATCCGTTTTGATCAACGATTTGACCTTTGATTGGGTTTTGATCTTGAGAAATCGATTGATGATAATCTGTTTCGGTATAAGTTTTAGCATTGGCGTGTAAACTTAAAAATCCACTTAGTAGAAGTAGTGGTAATTTTAATTGCTTCATGACTGTAAAAATGAAATGTTTATGTGTTAAAAATTTTAACAAAACTAGAACTTCTGTTTATGAAGTTGTTTAATTCAGGATTAAGAGATTTTTAAGTAAACATTACTAAAATAGAGGTCTTGATGTTGTTTTTACATCTGATTAACGGTTTATTGATTTTTATTTAACATGAATAAATTGTAAAATATTTTATTTAAAAAAGCCACTTCAAAAGAAGTGGCTTATCAAGATGTGTATAAAACGGTTATTTAATAACTTCGAAAGAAGATTTTTCTGTAAAAGTGTTTCCGTACAAATCGGTTGCTCGAACTTCAATTGGATAAGTTCCAACTTTTAGTTTATTCGGTAAACGAACTGACCAAATATGTTTCGAAATTTCTGGAGCAGAAGGTCTGTTACCAATATTTGTAATTTCTGCATTATCAATTTTCATGATGGTTTCCATATAATTGTAATCAACTGTTGGATCCCAATTCATCTCTTTCCATTCACCATTATTTACGCGATATTCAACTTTATTTGATTCATGTCCCATAAAGAAATTAGCATATAAAAAAGCACGATTGCGTTTACCTTCTTTTACTTTTTTTGTGTGGTACAAGTCGATTTGTTTTTCTTTTGGTGAATTTGCAACTTTATAATCAAATTTATATTGATTACCATCTACATGCAAAAAGGCATAACCTTTTGGTGTACCATCGCGCATCGTAGAAGCCGGAACTCCTTTTGCATCTTTCGGTCCCGAATACCAATCACCAGAAGTTGTTCCAACATTGTACTCGTGATGAGGTTTTTGTTGTTGCCAACCATCTTGATTTGCATAAAAAATCTGTTCTTGGAAATGTGTATGAGCAGACATTGAAATTGTATTTGGGTAATCTTTTAATAATTCGAATAATTGATTTCTATCTTCTGGACGTGTGTCACGCAACGGAATATGAAATGCTAAAACGATTAAATGATTCTTTGGAACAAATTTTAAATCATTTTTAATGAATTCTAATTGATCAGGACGGAAACCTCCCCAATATCCTTTTCCATCGCGAGGATCAGGATATAAAATATCATCTAAAACAATAAAATGTGCTTTACCAATATTATATGAATAATTATTTGGACCGAAATTTTTCTCGAACGTTTCATCCGAATATTGATCTTCTTTTGCATCATAATTCATATCATGATTTCCCATTACATTGTACCAAGGCAAACCAACTTTCGAAACAGCTTTTATATAAGATGGATGCAAATTCAAATCATCACCAACCAAATCTCCTAAAGAAAGTCCGAATTCCATTCCTTTAATTCCTTTAACATCATCAATTACACCTTTAGAGAAATACTCGATTTCTTCTTCTGTATAAGCTTGAGGATCACCAAAAATTAAAGCCGAAAATTTTTCGTTTTCTTTTGTAGAAATTAAAGCAAAATCAATACTCTTTGGAGTATTTCCAGTAGGAGCAGAACCTGCATATTCTAATTTTGGAGAGCCATTAGGTTTGTTGATGTAGTAGAATTGTGGCTGATTGAATTCGTTTGTAGGAACTTTGTAATTTGTTGGTTTAATGACAAACAAAATAGTTTCGTTATCAATCTCGATTTGATATTCTCCTTTATCATTTGTCGAAACAACTTGTTTTCCGTTACTAATTTGCACGTTTGCCAAACGTTTTTCTGATTTATCGAATTTATTGTTTTGATTTTTATCTTCAAAAACAATTCCTTTAGCAAGTTGTTGAGCGTTGACAGAAGTATAAAAACTTCCAAATAATACCAGCGATAATACGATTTTTTTCATTGTGTGAATCTCTTGTTTTGTAGATGTTAAAATTCTATATTTTATGCGGTACTCGGATTAACACAACAATAAGTAAAGATTAAATTTAAGTAAATAAGAATAACATATTTTCAAATTTAATAATGGATGAATAATTGTCTTTCATTATTAAATAGTCTAAATTTGTAACCGATTGCATTATGTTATGGAAGAGAAATTAAGCATGAGTTCACGACAAATTTTCATGCAAATTATAGGTTATGTAAGTTTTTCATTTATAGGTTATTTACTGATAGGTTTACCTTTGGCTATTCTACCTATTTTTATTACAAAAACATTAGGTTTTACTGAGCTTGTAGCGGGTATTGTAATTAGTTTGCAATATGTGACAACTTTTATATTGAGAGGTTATGCCGGAAAAATTGTAGATACAAAAGGTCCTAAACCAGCCGTTTTATTGAGTATGAGTTTGTTTATTTTAGCTGGAGTTTTATTATACTTTTGTTACTTTACAAGAAACAATCATTTTCTGTCATTAGCTATTCTTGTACTTGCGAGATTGGTTACTGGAGCATCAGAAGGAATGGTAGGTGGAAGTCCGATAAACTGGGCAATTTTAAAAATTGGACAACAACATACAGCGAAAGCGATTTCTTATAATGGTGTTGCAAGTTACGGTGCATTGGCAATTGGAGCACCATTGGGTGTAATTTTAAATCAATATTTTGGACTTGGTTTTATTGGTTTGTTTAGTATTGTTTGTGCTATTATCGGCTATTTTTTAGCTAGAAATAAAGAGAATATATTAACTGCAGTTTCAAAAGTTCCGCAACCATTTATAAGTGTATTAAAAACGGTTGCTCCTTTTGGAATTTGTTTAGCACTTGCAGGTCTTGGATTTGGAGGGATTTCCAATTTTATAACACTTTACTACGATTTTTATAGTTGGTCGAATGCAGCTTTATGTTTAAGTGTTTTCAGCTTATTATTTATCGTAGGACGATTATTTTTTAATAGTTCAATTAATACATTAGGAGGATTAAAAGTTGGAATTATTTGCATGATAGTCGAAACGATAGGTTTGTTAATCCTTTTTAGTGCGCCAAATTCTTTTATCGCTCTTATTGGTGCAGGCATTACAGGAATTGGTTTTTCGTTGGTTTTTCCTGCGATGGGAGTAGAGGCAGTTGCTTTGGTTTCGGATAATAGTAAAGGAGCTGCTTTAGCTGCGTACGGCTTGTTTATTGATATCTCATTGGGAATTACAGGTCCTCTAATTGGTGGTGTTATCAGTTTGTTTGGAATGTCAAACTTATTTGGTTTTTGTAGTTTGTTTGTGTTTATAGGATTATTGTATAGTTATTATTTACAAACAAAAAAAAATCGTTCAGAATTTAATAATTCCGAACGATAATATGAAAACATCTAATTTTAGATTCTTTTACGTAGTAAATTTTGCCTGTTCTGACATAATTTTTTAACACTTGTTCTAATTCTTTTTCTAGTTTAGAATCAGGTCTAATTTTATGATTAAATCTAACATAAGAAATATCAAAAGCAGCACCAAAATTATGCGAACTGTCGTTAGAAGAAGCATTTTTATTAATTCCTCTCAAACGATTTTGATCATGTAGCGTTCGTGTCATTGATGTAACAACGAAAAAATTTTGACCTGTTGCTTTTACAAAATCACTTGCAATACTTGTCAAAATATCTCGACCTTTTGGAATAAGATATGAATGACTATGCGTTAAATCTCCAACTCGCCAACCATAACCACGCTGTTTTATTTTAACCAATTTACCTTGATTAATGTACTTGTTCAACTTTTTATCACCATCAATTAGCTCAAGTTTATGAGATTTTGCGGCATTCAAATGCTGAACATATTCTTTAGAAGGTTCTATAACAACTCGTGATTGAGCGTAACCGAATAAAGAAGAGCAAATAAAAAACGTTGTTAAAAATTGTTTCATGATTCAATTCTCTTCTGCAAAAATAGAAAAGAACTTTTATATATTACATTGTTGTTGATTTAAATTGATCAGGATTACGAACCGTTACATGAAAACAGTGTTGTCTATATTCTTTGATATAGTAAATTTTGCCGTCATCTTGTAATTGTTTTAAAATCGCTTCTAAATTATCACGATGAGTTTTGCTATACGAATATTTATTATTGAATTTTGTATAAGACAAATCAAAAGAAGCTCCATAGTTGTGAGAACTTTCACCTTTTGCAGCATTGCTATTTACTCGTCTCAAACTTGCTTGACTTTCCTCTGAACGAGTAAGTGAAGTTACAGTAATTGTAGCATTATTTTCGTCCAAAAATTTTGAAGCAATTCGTTCTAAAACAGTTTTAGCTCTGTTGTTTAAGAAAGCTTTACTATGTGTTAATTTCTCAATTGTGTACCCATTTCCTTCCTCAGGAATAGCAACTAATTTTTTTGTAGCAACTAAACCTTCAATATCATCAAAACTCTTCACGATTGGGACGTTGAATGATTCTGCTGCCATTAAATGATCGTCATAAGTTACTTTTTTTGTAGAGATAGAAGTGGATGAAGAGGCAGAATTTTCTGCTAAAATGTAACTTTCTTGACTTTGAGCTGAAATAAATATTCCGCTAAAAAGACAAGAAAGGGCAATTAATTTTTTCATTTTTTAAATTATTACGCGACAAAATTAGAAGTTACAATTTAATAAAGACTTGTTAAAAATTATAATATTTAGGTAAACTTTTTTTAAAATTTTCTTAAATCTGTTCTCAAAATAGCATTGTTAGATAGATTGATAGAAATTTAAATTTCATCTCATTTGAACATAAAATATTCTTAAATATAAATTCTAATAGATTAAATCCTACTAAATTCGCTATATTTGTACTTATTATTCATTTTTAGACTATTTATAGAATGGCAAAAGTTAAAGTTGGAATGGTACAAATGACTTGTACTAATAACAAACAAGAAAATTTAAACAAAGCAATCGAACAAGTAAAAGTAGCAGCTGCAAAAGGCGCTCAAATTGTGTGTTTGCAAGAATTGTTTACCTCATTATATTTCTGTGATGTAGAAGATTACGACAATTTCGATTTAGCAGAATCTATTCCTGGACCATCAACAGATGCGTTATCAGTTGTAGCAAAAGAATTAGGAGTTGTAATTATTGCTTCTTTATTCGAGAAACGTGCGCAAGGTTTATACCACAATACAACAGCTATTTTAGATGCTGATGGACAATATTTAGGGAAATATCGTAAAATGCATATCCCAGATGATCCTGCGTTTTATGAAAAATTCTATTTTACACCAGGGGATTTAGGTTACAAAGTTTTTGATACTAAATTTGGAAAAATTGGTGTGTTAATTTGTTGGGATCAGTGGTATCCAGAAGCTTCTCGTATTACAGCATTGATGGGTGCGGAAATTTTATTTTACCCTACTGCGATTGGCTGGGATACGACGCAAGACGAAGAAACAAATCAAGATCAATATAATGCTTGGCAAACAATTCAGCGTTCACATGCAGTTGCGAATGGAGTTCCAGTTATTTCTGTGAATCGTGTTGGTTTTGAGCAAGATGGAGCGATGAAATTTTGGGGAGGTTCTTTTGCGACAAATGCGCAAGGAAAATTGTTGTATTTGGCAACGCATGATAAAGAGGAAACAGAAGTGGTTGAATTGGATTTGAACGAATCTGATTTCTTCCGTAAACACTGGCCTTTCTTAAGAGATCGCCGCATCGATTCTTATCAACCAATTACAAAACGTTTTATAGACGAAAGATTAATGAAAAAAATATTTTCACTTATTGCATTGATAGGAAGTTTTGCATTTGGTCAAATCAAGCCGATACAAATAGACTCTATTCGTAATAATCTTTTTGTTTATCAAACGTTCAATACATTTCAAGGGGTTGAGTACAATGTAAATGCAATGTATTTGGTAACGAAAAAAGGCATTGTTTTGTTTGATGTACCTTGGCAAAAATCACAGTACCAAACGCTGAATGATCTTTTAGTAAAAAAATATAATTTACCAGTTATTGCAGTTTTTGTGACACATTCTCACGAAGATAGAGCTGGTGATCTGAGTTTTTATAATGATTTGAATATCCCGACTTATGCTTCTGCTTTAACGAATACTATATTGAGAAAAGAAGGAAAAGCGACTTCAAAATTCGAAATTGAACTAGGAAAAACGTACAAATTCGGAAAAGAAAAATTTGTGGTCGAATATTTTGGTCAAGGGCATACAGAAGATAATGTTGTAGTTTGGTTTCCAAAGTATAAAGTTTTGAATGGAGGTTGTTTAATCAAAGGTGCTGATGCCATAAATTTAGGATATACCGGAGAAGCAAATATAGCTGAATGGCCAGAAACCATGAAGAAGCTGGTTTCAAAACATCCTACTATAAAACAAGTTATTCCGGGACATGATAACTGGAAAGCGTCCGGGCATATTGAAAATACGTTTAAACTTTTAGAAAATAATAAGAATTGAACACGATAGATACATCCAAATTTCCGAAAGAGTTGGGATATAGATTTCCGGCAGAATGGGAAGAGCATGAAGCAACATGGTTGTCTTGGCCGCATAAAGAAGAATCTTGGCCAGATCGTATTCAGTTGATCTATCCGGCTTATGCCGAATTTATTGCTGAATTAACGAAAGGCGAAAAAGTTCGTATTAATGTAAAAGATGAAGACATGAAAGCTTTAGCTTTATCTTTTATTGAAAAAACGACTGCAGATTTGCCAAAGGTTGAATTTTATTTTCATGAAACAAACGATGCGTGGTGCCGCGACCATGGTCCTGCATTTTTATTGAATAAAAACAATCCTGATAACCCAAAAGTTATTGTTGATTGGGGATTCAATGCGTGGGGAGGAAAATATCCACCTTTTGAAAATGACGATGTTGTGCCAACAAGAATTGGTGCAGAATTTAATCTTCCTGTTTTTCATCCTGGAATTATTATGGAAGGAGGTTCGGTCGAATTTAATGGAAAAGATACGTTGATGACATCAAAATCTTGTTTACTGAATGAAAATCGTAATCCAGATTATTCACAAGAACAAATAGAAGAATTTTTAAGAAATTATTACGGCGTTTCGCAAATTCTTTGGGTAGAAGACGGAATTGTTGGTGATGATACGGATGGACACATTGATGATACAATTCGTTTTGTAAATGAAGATACAGTTTTGACAGTTGTTGAAACAGATGAATCGGATGATAATTACGAATTGTTACAAGTGAATCTTCGACAATTACAAGAAATGAAATTGGAAGATGAACGTCCATTAAACATTATCGAATTGCCAATGCCGGATGCAGTTTATTGCGAAGGTGAGCGTTTACCTGCTTCTTATGCAAATTTTTATATTGCGAATAAATCTGTCATTGTACCAACTTATCGTTGTGCAAAAGATGCGATTGCTTTGGATATTATTCAGAAATGTTTCCCCGATCGTAAAGTTGTAGGAATTGATTCTACAGATATTATTTGGGGACTAGGATCTTTCCATTGTTTGAGTCAACAAGAACCTAAGATTTAGTTTTTTTTAATATAAAACAACAAAAAAGCTGAGCAACCTGCTCAGCTTTTTTAATTTGGTTTAGATAAGTAATATCGGTTTAGGTTGTTTTGATAAACTGGTTAGATTATCAAAATAGCTTTTTAGTTTGGTTGTTGGTTAGTAATCTTAAAAGTGTTACAAACGATGTTGTTTGTTGGTACAAACGTCATAAATATAGAATGAAAAACATTTATGTATCTTCAAAATGTCTATAACTAAGAAAAAAAACAATTTAATATATCTAATAAGAAAATAAAATGTATAGATTTAAAATATTGTTAAAAATATGTAAATCAATATTTTGTATTTTGTTGTTTCGGAATTTTTAAATTGTATTGAAGAATTTATATAGTTTCTCTAAATGGAATTTCTAGTTGAGTTCCGAATTTTTTTTGATTATTGGATAAATTAGAAATTGAGACACCTAATAGTCGAATTGGTTTTTCTAAGGAGTAACCTTCACTTAATAAATCATAACAAATAAGATCAAAAAGGTCTCTATTTTTAATTGGAAATGAAGCTGATTTACTTTTTGTAGTAACCGAAAAATCATTGTGTTTTATTTTTACAGTTATTGTTCTTCCATAAATTGATGTTTTCAAGGAAAAGTTCCAAACATCTTCCATTAGTGGAAATAAAGCGATTTGCATTTCTTCTAATGTTTCTAAATCTTTGCTAAAAGTTGTTTCTGAACCAGATGATTTTCGCAATCGAGTAGGATTGACCTCTCTAAAATCTAATCCTCTAACAATATTGTAATAGTATTTACCAGATTTTCCGAATTCGCGTAAGAGTTTTTCTAATTCTAGATTCTTCAAGTCCAAACCTGTATGAATACCCATCATTTGCATACGTTCGGCAGTTACTTTTCCAATTCCATGAAATTTTTTGATTGGTAATTGATCAATAAAATTTTCAGACATTTTAGGTGTTATCACATAAAGTCCATCAGGTTTGTTATAATCCGAAGCAATTTTAGCTAAAAATTTATTGAAAGAAACACCTGCAGAAGCAGTCAAATCTGTTCGTTCTTTTATTTTTTGTTTGATTTCGTTTGCAATATCTGTGGCGATTTCGATGTTTTTATGGTTAATTGTTACATCCAAAAAAGCTTCATCCAAAGATAAAGGTTCAACCAAATCAGTATATTCAAGAAATATTTCACGAATTTGATTCGAAACTTCTTTATAAACTTGAAATCGAGGTTTTACAAATATCAAATGTGGACATTTACGTTTTGCAACAACAGAAGACATTGCAGATCCGACGCCATATTTTCTAGCTTCGTAACTAGCGGTAGCAATCACACCACGTTCTTCATTTCCGCCAACAGCAATACATTTCCCTCTTAATTCGGGGAAATCTCGTTGTTCAACAGAAGCATAAAAAGCGTCCATATCGATGTGAATAATCTTACGCTGCATCTTGCAAAATTACTCGCTTTATTTTAAATGATACTCCTGAATAAAGTTTTTTAAGTTTTTCTTATCGGCAACAATTGTCAAATAATCGCCCAATTCAATGGGTACATTTCGATCAGGATTGTGAATCATTTTTCCATTGCGCTCTATCGAAACCACAATTCCTTTTGCCGTATCTTTTACCCAACCAATTGATTTATGTTCCAAAACACAAAAATCATTCGGAATAACTACTTTATCTAACGTAAAATTATCTGTATTTTTAAGATCTGTATTTTCTGGAGGAGTTTCGCCAATAATTTGCAAATATTTCTCAAATCGTTGAATATGTTCATCCGTTCCAATGATTCCAATTTTATCGAAAGGATATAAAACAGATTCAGAATTTGGAGTCTGAATAATTCGATCGCCACGTTTGATATACGCAATATTTATCTGAAATTTTGTTCGCCAATCCAATTCACCCAAAGGAACACCAATAAAATTGGCATTTTGAGGAACAATCATATCCGAAATATGCGTGTTATCCCAAGTATATTGAAATTTATCTTGTTTCTTTTTCTCTTCAATTTTTTTAGTTAGAATTTCACGTTCATTTAAGTTATAAATAAATTTTGTTTGAATATAATTGTAAAACTGATTGAAATATTTTGAAAGAAAATACATTGTAATCAATAATCCAATAACTAAAACAATTGAGGCAATTGTGCTTGAAAAAAATTGATTATAAATAAAAATTACAGTAAATACAACTATAGTTAAACGTATGGAGATAATTGCAATAATTGGTGCGCGATTGTAATTAGACTCATCCCAAAATTCTCTGATAATTTCTCTTTTTGGTCGATTTCCAATAATTGCCCAAATAAATGGAATACACAATATAAACGTCAATATAATGCTGACCAAACTTGCGCCAAAATAGGTAAACCAATCGGTTAATAAGAATAAAACGTAGCTTCTGATAATCAATGTGATTGCGATAATGATTATTCCATTGATAAAAATTGTCGAAACGGTTTGTTTGATGATTTTATTCCATTTATTTTCATTTTGAATATGTTGAGTATCAGATGAATAATTTTCAACACCTTGAATGAATTTTTGCGGAAGAATTTTTTCCAATAAAGTATAAACTTTGTCCGATGATTTAATTAAATAAGGTGTTGTAAATGTTGTAATTGCTGAAACACCGACTGCAACAGGAAACAAGAAGTCGCTTGTTACACCAAGAGAAAGTCCTAAACCAGCAACGATGAAAGCAAATTCACCAATTTGTGCCATACTCATTCCTACTTGTACGGATTGTTTTAGCGGTTGTCCTGAAATTATAGCACCTAAAGTGGTAAAAATTAACTTTCCGAAAATCGTCAACAAGGTCACAATCAAAATTGCCCATTTGTGTTCATACATCGAAACGGGATCGATCATCATTCCAATAGAAATAAAGAAAATTGTTGCGAACAGATTTTTTACAGATTGAAAATTATGTTCAATTTTTCGGCATAAACAGTTTCAGCTAAAATAGAACCCATTACAAAAGCACCTAATTCTATCGAAAAACCTGCGCTATCAGCAATGTAAACCATTCCAAGACATAATCCAATTGAGATAATTAATAAGGTTTCATCATCTAAATAATTTTTGATAGAACGTAAAAAAGTTGGAATAATAAAAATTCCTCCAATAAACCAAACCGCTAAAAAGAAACCTAATTTAACGAAAGAATTAATCATTTCTGCTCCGTTAAAATGCTGGCTAACCGCCATAGTAGAAAGCATAACCATTAATAAAATGACCACAATATCTTCTACAATTAAAATTCCGAAAACGACATTCGCGAATTTCTTTCGTTTCAATCCTAATTCATCAAATGCTCTAATAATAATGGTTGTAGAGGAACTTGCTAATAAACCGCCGAGGAAAATACTATCCATTGTCGACCAATTCATAAATCGACCAACAAAATAACCAACGGTTACAATACAAATGATTTCGACAATCGCAGTGATGGAGGCAGAACCACCAACATTGAGTAATTTTTTGAAACTAAATTCGAGACCAAGACTAAAAAGCAAAAATATAACACCAATCTTCGCCCAAATCTCCACATTATGTTCTTCTGCAACTGTGGGAATATATTCGAAATGCGGTCCAACTAAAAAACCAGCAATAATATAACCTAAAACAAGAGGTTGGTTGATACGTTTGAAAATAAGCGTCGTCACAGCGCCTACACATAGAATTAATCCAAGATCGGTAATGAGTTTTGGCAGGTGTTCTTCCATAAATTGCGTTTAATCTGTACTAATTTATGAATTTTTTAAAAGATAATTAATTGTTCAACTATTGATTAACTTTATATCATTATCAATTTTGTTTGAGAATAAAAAAAAACTCACTAATTCTAATGAACTAATGAGTTTGTATTTTATTATCGAAACGATATTTTACAAAGTAATTTTTGCTAAATAAGAATCTCCTTCGGTTTTTATTTTTGTACATTTTAGTTGATGATATTCGCACGCATTTTTTAGTGTATCAAAATCCAAATACAACCATTGAATAGGTTCTTCTTGCTCGCCTTTATAATGAACCGTAAAATCTAATTCACCATAGTAATTTCCATTACTCGGAATCCATTTTCCACCATCTTCGTCTTCATCAAACATATAAATAATGTCGGTTCCATCAATCAAAACTTGACCATTCTCGGTTAATAAATTTTTGATTTTATCCAAGAAAACATTAATTAAAACTAAATTCTGAAAAATTCCAGTTCCGTTCATCAAAAATAGAATCGTATCAAATTTCTCAGCTTCATTGATTTCAAGGAAATTCTGAACTTTTGCATTGTTGATTCCTCTCAACAAACAAGCTTCAATCGCTTTTGGAGAAATATCAATCGCTAAAACATCTGAACTTTTTTCTTGCAAATAAAGTGAATGAGAACCTGCTCCACAACCAACATCCAATATTTTTCCTTTTGACAAATCAAGTGCTTTTTGCTCTAGAGGAGGCATGTCATCATACTCTCGAAAAAGATAATCAATTGGCATCACATCTAACTCTGAAATTGATGTTTCGGTATAGAGATCTTCGGGCGAATGATTGGTTTGATAATCTAAAATTGCCTGTCCGAAAAGGTCTTTCATGTTATTTTTATTTTTATTTTCTGATTAATACAGAAACTTTTATTTATTATTTTTTGCTAAAATTGCCTCAACAATTTGCTGTGCATGTACGCGCGAATTTTCAATAAACCAAATATTTGTCAACATACCACCACAAACAACGCCTGCCAAATATAAACCATCCACATTTGTTTCCATTGTTTCGGGATTATAAGTTGGCGTTTTCAATTCATCATCACTGAAAGTTATTCCACAGTTCTCCAAAAAATTGAAATTTGGATGATAACCAGTTAAAGCTAAAACGGTATCATTTTCAATTGAAATATCACCTTCTGGTGTTTTGATATGAACTTGATTTTCGTCAATAGAAGTAATATTCGAGTTGAAATAAGCTTTGATACTTCCTTCTGCAATTCGATTTTCGATATCAGGACGAACCCAATATTTTAGTCGATGCGTAAAACCTTCGCCACGAATCACCATTGTTACATTGGCACCTTTTCGATAACATTCTAAAGCTGCATCAACAGAAGAATTATTCGCTCCAACAACCACTACGTTCTGAAAAGAATAAGGGTGAGCTTCCTTGTAATAATGATGAACTTTTGGCAAATTTTCACCTTCAATATTCATTAAGTTTGGAATGTCATAAAAACCAGTTGCAAGGACTATATTGTTAGTTGAATAGTTATTTTTTGATGTTTTAACTTCGAAATGATTTGTTTCAACTTTATTAATCGTTTCAACTTCTTCGTATAGATTTAGATTGAATTTGAAATATTTATGAATGTTTCGATAATATTCTAACGCCTCTTGTCGACCAGGTTTTGGCGCAATACAATTGAACGGAATTTCTCCAATTTCTAATCGTTCGGCAGTCGAAAAAAATGTCATATACAAAGGATAGTTGTACAAACTATTTGTTAAAGCACCTTTTTCAATAATTAAATAAGAAAGATTGTTTCTTTTCGCTTCTATTGCACAAGCCAAACCAATTGGCCCAGCACCTACAATTATCAAATCATATTGTTCTTTCATCAAGCAAATTTACGGATAATCAGTTCGGTAATCTTTATGATTTTCTTCAATTTTTTTAAAAATAATGTTTAACTATTTGGATTAACGAAATATATTAATAATTTTGTTTGACAATTTTGTCAAAATAAAAAAGCCGCACAGATATGAAAGACGATACAGAAGAATTGATCAAAGAAACAGCGAAAAGAATGTTTTTTGGTGAAGGTAGATTTCATGCAACAACGCAAGAAATAGCTGATGAAGCGAAAGTGAATAGAACGATGATTAATTATTATTTCAGATCGCGAAACAATTTAATTAGTATTATTTACGAAGAAGCTACGCGTGTAAGTAATGAAAAATCGCGCGCTATTTTTGATAGAAATCGTGATATCAAAGAAATGATTGGCGAATTTATAGAGGATTCTATTGCAACATCAATCAAGTATCCATATTTGGAAACTTACATCGTTACCGAAATGAATAAAAATAATACAATGTGTTCTAAGTTAATGAAAGATGATTTAGATGTAGTTGTAAATGTTTTTTACGAAAGATTAGAGGAAGAAATGGAAAAAGGAACGATTAAAAAGATGGAGCCACTTCAGTTTTTGTTAAACATGATTTCATTGGTTAATTATCCATTTACAATTCGTCCGCTACTTCAATTGGATTTGAAATTGAGCGACGAAGATTTCAAACGTATTCTTTCTGATCGAAAAGAAATTATTCTCAATACACTTTTTAATAATTAATATATCAATGAAAAGGTTAAAACAATTACTTTCTATAGCGATTGTAGCGTTGATGAGTTCTGCTAATGCCCAAGAAATTATTGCACTTAAAGATGCAGTAAATTTTGCATTAGAAAACAAAGCAGATGCAAAACGTGCAGATTTGGCAATCAAAAAAGCCGAATATAAAATTAATGAAGCTAGAGCAGGAGCCTTACCTCAGGTTAGTGGAAGCGCTGGTTTGACTTATAATGCAATTGTTCAAGAAATGGCTTTGCCTGGTGAATTAGTTCAAAAACCAGGAGAAATGGTATATGTGCCTTTTGGAACAAAATGGAATTCAAATTTGGGAGTTAACGTTTATCAAAATATTTTTGATCAACGAGTTTTTACAGGTTTGAAAGCGGCGAAAACAACACGCGAATTTTATCAGGTAAATGCAGATTTAACAGATGAACAAATCATAGAGCGTGTAGCGAATGCGTATTACCAAGTTTTTATTCAAGAAGAAAAATTAAAAACGATTGAAAAAAGTTACGAAAACACAAATAAAGTTCGAAATGTAATCAAAAGTTTAGTAGATAATGGTTTGGCGAAACCAATTGATTTGGACCGAATTATTGTGCAATTAAATAATATTTCTTCTTCTCGTCAACAGTTGGTAAATGCAGTTGAAATCAACAAAAATGCGTTGAAATTTTATATGGGTTATCCAATTGAGCAACCAATTAGTCTAACAGAAGAAACAATTACACCAAATTTAGTTTTGTTGGAAGATCAAATCGATGTTGAAAATAGAACCGAATTTAAAGTTTTATCCAAACAAAAAGAATTGTTAGGTTTTGCAAAAGAAGCAGAACGAGCAAATCTTTATCCGACAGTTGGTTTATCTGCAAATTATGGTTTTCAAGGATTTGGACAGAAGTTTTTAACTTCTCAAGATTATTATTGGTCAGATTTAGCTTCGATTGGTTTGAGTGTTAAAGTTCCGATTTTTTCTGGTGGAGCTACAAAAGCAAAAATTAATCAAGCAGAAATTGATTTGTTGGATATCGAAGAACAAATGAATGACACAAAACTTGGTTTGAGTTTGGAATATCAAAATGCAAAAGCGCAAATAGAAAATGCGTTAAAAAGTGTCGATATTCAAGAAGAAAATGTATCGTTGGCAGAAAAAGTACTTGCAAATACACAAAATAATTACCAACAAGGTTTAGCTAATTTGACAGAAATTTTAGACGCTGAAAATGCGTTGACAGATGCTCGAAATAATTACTCAAATGCTTTGTTAGAATATAAAATTGCCGAAATCGCATTAATCAAAGCAAAAGGAGATTTAAAAATATTAATTCAATAATAGAACCGATTTATGAAATCAGTAAAAACTTTACTTTATATATTAATTGCAGCCGGTTTGATTGGTGGTGCAATTTACATTATCAAAAATAATAAAGCCAAACAAGAAGAAGAGGTAGCAATCGTAAATGCGGCTAACGATGAGGTTGTGGTAAAAACAATTAAAGCTAATTTTCAAAGTTTAAATACAGATTATACGTCAAATGGAACATTTGCGCCATTTCAGGAAATGAGTTTTCCTTCAGAAATTTCTGGTCGAATTGTTCGTGTATTGGTAGATGAAGGTAGTTATGTTTCTGTTGGACAAACATTGGCGACGATTAAAAAAGATGCAATTGAGGTTGATGTAACTCAAGCACAAAATAATCTTCAAAATGCGATTATAGATAATCAACGTTACGAAAATGCGTACAAAACTGGAGGAGTAACAAAGCAACAATTAGATAATTCGCGTTTGCAATTAAAAAATGCAAGAGCAGCGGTTTCTGCACAAAATTTACGTGTTCGTGATACCAATGTAAAAGCAACTATTTCTGGTGTGATTAACAAGCGTTACATAGAGCCAGGATCTGTAGTAGCGCCAGGTTCTCAAATGTTTGATATTGTAAATGTATCAAAACTAAAATTACAAGTTACAGTAACAGAAGCTGAAGTTGTGAATTTGAAAGTAGGACAAACAATCAAAGTATTGGCTAGTGTTTTTCCAGATCAAGAATTTGCAGGGAGAATTTCTTTTATTGCGCCTAAAGCAGATGCTTCATTAAACTTTCCAGTAGAAATTCAAGTTTCGAATAATTCTGGTTTAAAAGCTGGTATGTACGGAACGGCAGTATTCTCGACAAAAGATGATGTAAATGCAGGTAAAAATGTATTGGTTGTTCCAGCAAATGCTTTCGTAAATGGAATTAGTTCTGGACAAGTTTTCGTGGTTGAAAATAATACAGCAAAATTAACGAAAGTTGTGATTGGAAAAACAGTTGGAACTGAAGTTGAAATTATCAGCGGATTAAAAGATGGAGCTGAAATCGTAACAAGTGGTCAGATTAATCTGAAAGATGGAACGAAAGTGAAAGTTGTAAAATAAGAGTAGTTTTTCCATGAAAATAGCAGAAATATCAATTAAACGTCCATCGATGATTATCGTGTTATTCACGATATTGATTTTAGGAGGATTGTTTAGTTATACGCAAATGGGATATGAATTAATCCCAAAATTCGAAACAAATGTTGTAACAATTTCAACAGTATATCCTGGAGCTTCTCCAAACGAAGTTGAAAATTCTGTTACCAAAAAGATTGAAGATGCTGTTGCAGCATTGGAAAATGTAAAAAAAGTTGAATCAAAATCATATGAAAGTTTATCTGTTGTATCTGTTACTTTAAATGCCGGAGCAGATGCAGATTTAGCTTTAAATGATGCTCAACGTAAAATAAATGCAATCGAGAAAGATTTACCAGATGATGTAGATCCTCCTTCTTTAACAAAGTTTTCTTTAAGTGATTTACCTATTATTACAGCTGGTGTTACTTCTGATAAATTAACAGATAAGGCATTGTATGATTTATTAGATAAAAAAATAGAACCCGTTTTATCTCGTGTAAATGGTGTAGCACAAGTAAATTTGATTGGTGGGCAAGAAAGAGAAATTCAAGTAAGTTTAGATCCTGTGAAATTGAAAGGTTATGGATTATCTGTGCCTCAAGTTCAGCAAGCAATCTTAACTTCGAATTTAGATTTCCCAACAGGAAGTGTAAAAACACGTGAAAACTCTACAATTATTCGTCTTTCTGGAAAATATAAATCAGTTGATGAATTAAATAATTTGGTAATTTCTTCGAATAATGGAATTCAAGTTCGTTTATCGGAAGTTGCTTTTGTGCAAGATTCTCAGAAAGAAGTAGAAAAAATTGCACGTGTTAATCAGAGTTCTGCGATTATTGTTCAGGTTGTAAAACAGTCTGATGCAAATGCAGTGGCAGTTTCTGAATTAATGCGAACAACAATAAAAAAAGTAGAAGAAGATTACAAAACAGAGGGATTAAAAATTCAAATAGTTAATGATACTTCAGATTTTACATTAGCTGCTGCTGATCACGTAATTTTTGATTTGGTTCTAGCTGTTGTTTTAGTTGCTGTAGTAATGTTATTGTTTTTGCACAGTATTCGTAATGCGTTTATTGTAATGGTATCTATTCCAGCATCATTAATAGCTACATTTATTGGGATGTACTTAATGGGGTATACCTTAAACTTGATGTCGTTACTTGGTTTATCACTTGTAGTGGGAATTTTGGTGGATGATGCCATCGTTGTTTTAGAGAATATTTACCGTCACATGGAAATGGGAAAATCGAAAATTAGAGCTTCATACGATGGGGCAAAAGAAATTGGATTTACCGTAACTGCTATTACATTGGTAATTGTCGTGGTATTCTTACCAATTGCAATGAGTACAGGTTTGGTGGCGAATATTATTGGACAGTTTTGTGTGACAGTCGTTATCGCAACCTTACTATCCTTATTGTCGTCATTTACAATTGTTCCTTGGTTGTCTTCTCGTTTCGGGAAATTAGAACATATCACAGGGAAAAATATTTTTGAGAAATTTATTCTTTGGTTCGAAAAACAATTAATGAAATTTACCCACTTCATTTCTGATATGTTAGAATGGTGTTTAAAATCTACCGTTCGTAGAATTGGAGTTTTTATTGGAGTTTTCATTCTTTTATTCGGAACAATTGCTATCTTAATGGGAGGAAAATATATCGGTGGTGAATTCCTCCCTAAAACAGATAAAGGTGAATTCCTAGTTCAAATAGAGTTACCAAAAGATGCAACAATAGAGGAATCAAATTTTATGACGCAAAAAGCAGAAAAGTTTTTACGTGATAAAAAAGAAGTTGTTGATATGATTACAACTGTTGGTCAAAGTTCCGAAGGATTTGGAGCAGCACAAGCAACAGCTTATAAAGCAGAAATAGACGTTATTTTAAATGATAAATCAGAGCGTGAAGACAATTCATATATTTATGCGGCAAAAGTAAAACGCGAATTAGAAAAAGAATTAGTTGGTGCTAAGGTTAAAACTGTTCCAGTTGGTTTGATTGGAGCGGAACAAGCGCCAATAGCGTTGGTTGTGACAGGTCCAAATTTAGAAAGCGCCATGAAATTTGCTGAATTAGCAAAACACGAATTAGAACAAATTAAGGGTTCTTCGGAAGTGAAATTAACGACAGAAGCCGGAAATCCTGAAATTAATGTGCAAGTTGACCGTGATAAAATGTCTGCTTTAGGATTGAATTTACAAACAGTTGGTTTAACCATGCAAACTGCTTTCTCTGGAAATACAGATGGTAAATTTAGAGCGGGTGAATACGAATATGATATTAATATTCAGTACAATGATTTTAATCGTTCGAATATCGATGACGTTCGTAGTTTGATATTTGTGAATGATAAAGGACAACAAATTCGTTTGGATCAATTTGCAACGGTTACACAAAGTTCTGGACCAAGTTTCTTAGAGCGTCGTGATAAAACGCCTTCTGTAACGGTTCAAGCACAATCGGTTGGTCGTACAACAGGTGATATTGTAACTGACTTCAAGGAAAGTTTGAAGAAAATTGACAATAAGAAACCAACTGGTGTTTCTTATGTTTGGGGTGGAGATGAAGAAAATCAATCCGAAGGTTTTGGTACATTAGGTTATGCATTATTAGCTGCTATTATCTTGGTTTATTTGGTAATGGTTGCTTTGTACGACTCGTTTATTTATCCTTTCGTGGTTTTGTTTTCTATTCCATTATCATTAATTGGAGTCTTTGTGGTTTTAGCTTTAACTAATAATTCGTTGAATATCTTCACGATTCTCGGAATGATTATGTTAATTGGTTTGGTGTGTAAAAATGCGATTTTATTGGTCGACTTTACCAATCACCGAAAAGAAGCTGGTGAAACGACACACAATGCTTTGGTACAAGCCAATCATGCGCGTCTTCGTCCAATTTTGATGACAACAATTGCGATGGTTTTCGGGATGATTCCGATTGCCTTAGCAAAAGGAGCAGGAGCGGAGATGAACAATGGTTTAGCATGGGTAATTATTGGTGGTTTAGTGTCATCATTATTCCTAACATTAATTATCGTTCCTGTGGTTTATTCATTATTCGATAGTGCAATTCGTCGTTTCTCAAAAGGAGAAAAAGTAGATTATGAAGCAGAAATGGTTGCAGATTATGAAGCAAGACAAATAAAAGAAGAATGGGAAGAGTAAACTTTCGTTTAGATATTTAATACTTGAAGTCGCTCTATATTTGGAGCGACTTTTTTAATTTTTAACTATAATTAGTGAGTTTTAGACGAATTAAAACGTTTATTTTTGGCGTAATATTAATTGAGACTTTCTAAAAAATGAAAAAACTATTTTTATTGACAACATTCTTTATGGTGTCAGCACTTTTTGCTCAACAAGCGACTAATACGTTAGAAGGCGTTTTTACAACAAAAGCAAAAGATGAATTATATAATCCATTGAAATTTGATGGAAAAGGAAGAGTAACAATCGGTGAATTTGATGAGGTTGGTTACGAATTTACAGAACGCAATGATTCGGTTATAATATTTGTCGAAAAAACGGTTTTTATCTTCAAAAAAGAGAAAAATCAATTAAAAGGAATTTCAGATTGGGTGGATAAAAAAGTGTATAAATCAAATTTGAAATCTTTCGAAAATAAACCTCAATCAGATTCTAAATTAGCACAACGTGCAAATTGGATGGCTCAGAATTATGATATCAATTTTAAAAATAATGCAAGCTATTTATTTGATTTTGATGAAGAAAGTTTAATTAAAAAATTAAAAGAAAATGAAGCTGCAAATGCAAAATTGTGTAAAGAAGGTTTTGATGAAAGTTGTAAAGTAGTTTTTGCCTATAAATTTGCTGAACAATCTGGTGGTGTTTTCGAGACATTAAGTGCAACAGAAGAGTTGAAATTAAAACCTAATAAAGAGTTACAGCAATTGGCCCAACGTGTATTAGATTTAGGAAATCCAGATGGATACGGATTATTTTATACGTATTACTATTTTACAGGAGAAAAGGAAAAAGCGGAAGAGTTTTTACAAAAAGGATTAGATTTAGGATCTAAGTATTGTACAGAGATTTCATTAAATTCAGCTTTAAGTGAATTTGGAGAAGGCTTACAATCGGAAGTAGAAGAATCAGAAGATTAATTCGAACAAATTATCATATAAAATAGAATCCGTCTCACAACTTGAGGCGGATTTTTTTTGGTTATAATTGTTATTTTTTGTATATTTATATCTGATAATCAGATATTTGTCTATGAATTTCAAGTATTACAACCAAAATCAGACGGTC
>NZ_JAOCHX010000022.1:0-55694 GCF_029843245.1 Empedobacter sp. GD03739
TTTACCTCCTTCAACATGAATCATACTTTCGTATGAATCAGACATAATTAAAGAATTATTGCCATCTGCTAATTCATTAATTTTATATTTTAGATTTGTTACATTTCCGTAAACAGATAAATCAAAGTTTTTAGAACGGATTACATCATAGTTTAATTCTAATTCAAATCCTTCAGTTTTGATTTCACCTGCATTTACTATTGTAGTAAACCCACCAGCTTCTGGAGCTAATTGTTGATTAAAAATAAAGTCTGATCTCAATTCATTAAAGTAAGCCATCGATCCTGTTAAACGATTCCCAAAGAATCCAAAATCTAAACCTACATTGAATTTCTTATTTGTTTCCCAAGTAGTATTTCTATTTGATAAATTACCATCAGGGAATGCAGATGCTTGACCGTTATAAGTTTTATCTAATTGTAAAAGAGTTAAATTTGCGTAACGTGAAATTGCCGAGTCATCTCCTACTTCACCATAAGATGCTTTAAGCGTTAAGTTATTAACAGCTTTTACATCACGTAAAAAACCTTCTTTCGCAATGTTCCATCCTAAAGCAACACCCCAGAAAGTTCCATATTTGTTATCTAAACCTGCTAATGAAGTACCATCACGGCGAACATAAGCATCCACGAAATATTTATTAGCAAAATCATAAGAAGCTGCTCCTAAATAACCAAATTTAGAAACTCTCCATCTTTCTGATTTAGAATCTTGTTCAATTAACGTTGCTAAACCTTGTGTTTGTAAATAATCATTAGGAAAACCAATTCCGTACATTGTCATCGAATATAAACTTTGGTTGATATATTCTGATGCCGCTGTTACACGTAAATGATGTTTACCTCCAAAAGTATTTTCGTAAGAAACCTCATTACGCCAGTTGTAATCAAAACGGTCTGTACTTCTATCCGTTTTAGAACCTCCGTCCCCTAATAATTGAGATAAAACTGAAGATGGTTTTAAGAAATTTTCGTATTGTGTACGGTTATAAGTAGCACCTAAAGTTGTACGAGCAGTTACATTTTTAGCAAGATCTGCTTCAACGAAACCAGTTCCATAAATACGTAAATATCTTGTTTGAGCATCCGTTTTTTCCATTTCATCAGCAACAGGATATCCCATGTAGTTCGCATTAGGATTGTAAACTTTATTTCCATCTGCATCTAAAATTACATTTCCGTTCGCGTCCATTGAATAAAAAGTCTCGTAAGGACGGTTTAACAATGTATTATAGAATGGAGATTGTGCGTTTACACGGTCACGAGGAGAATCTAACGTTGTGTAAGATCCGTTTACGTTGATTCCGTAACGTAACCAATCTTTTACTTTTGTTGTGTTATTAAATGTAGCTGTAATTCTCTCTAAACCATCATAGTATCTAACAGCTCCTTCGTTTTTATCATAACCTACAGAAAAGTTATTTGATGATTCACCATCATTTTTACTAATCGAAATAAAGTGAGATGATGTAATACCGTTTTTGTATAGATCATCAGACCATTTATGATTATTTTTAGACAAAGTTGCAATCTCTTGTGATGTACGAGCTTGTCCCAAACCTAAATTACCAATAGTACTTAAACCATTTTGGTAGTTTAATAATTGTTCTGCATTCATCAAGTTGATATTTGGTAAATCAACCATTTGATTCACTCCAATACGAGATGAATAAGAAACAATTGCTTCTCCTTTTTTCGCAGATTTTGTTTTCATGATGATTACACCATTTGCTCCACGAGAACCGAAAATTGCTAATTGAGAAGCATCTTTCAATACTTTTACTTCTTCAATATCAGCTGGATTAATAGCATTAACATCAGCAGCTGTCATATATGTACCATCAACCACATATAATGGAGATTTTACACCACCATTCAAACCAATTGCACCACGAATAGTAACATTAGCTGTTGCACCAGGAGCTCCACTCATCGCTTGAGAAGATAAACCTGCTACTTTACCACCAATCATTTGGTCGATAGATACAGATGGATTCATCTGTTCTAAATCTTTTGCTTTTACAGTTGTAACACCTGATTTAGATGGAGCGTTGAAAATAGATTTTACAACAACTTCACTTAAATCAACCGTAGAACTTGTAGCAGCAGCGTACTTTAATGTACCTAAAGCATTACTTGTAACACTAAATTCTTTTCCATTAACAACTAAAACATCTCCAATTTTAGCATCAATGTCAAATTTTCCGTCTTGGTCAGTATAGACAACTTTGTCCGTACCTTTTACAGATACTTCTACATCCGCTTCCGGAAAATTATCTGCGTCATTTACAACACCTGTTACTTGAGCAAATGCAGCTGTTCCTAAACCTAAGAAAGCCAACAAACTCAAAGATGTGATTCTTCTCCTCATAGTCTTATTTTTATAAAATAGGGTAACAAATCTGAACATTATTTTTTAGAGAAAAAAACGAAATGATATATAATTAACATTTTATCTAAATAAGACATTGTTTACTTTTTTTTATCAATTATCCATTTTTAAATACTTATTAAATGATTAATAAATCTTTTTTTAACTTTTTTTAATAAAATTAAAATCGATTTTATGTTAATTTTTTTTGAATTAAATAAAGTCAATATATATTAATAGTTGATTTTTATTTGAATTTTATACATTTCAGAATGTGAAATCACGTTAAAAAATGAAGAATATTTAGGAATTTATTAACCTAATAAAAACAAAAAAGGCAACCAAGTGGTTGCCTTAATTATTATAAAATGATTATGATTATTTCACAAATTCAATATCATCAATATTTACTCTTAATTGATTACCTGTTGATCTCAAGAAAGATTTATTTACCAATTTAACCGATACACGATCAGTAGCCGCTGCATTAATTGGGAATTCTAATAAATTTAACTTTCCTCTTTCGCTAGTTTTCTCACCAACCGATTTCCAAGTCACTCCAAAATCTGTAGAAATTAATACTTCTAATTTAATTTCTTTATCAGCATCAGCACCTTCGCTAAAAGTAGCCCCTCCGAAGTTAACTTTCAAAGTCTTAAGCCCCGTTACAAAAAACTTAGATTGTAAGAATGCAACTGTAGTAGAAGTTCCTCTTAATCGAACAGAACTTGTTCCCGACGATTTTAAATCACTATCAGATGGATCAAAAACTCCTCCGTCAGAAAAAGTCCATGTTCCTGTAACTAAAGTTAGATCTGCTACATTATAGTTATTCTTCTTAGCAGATTCAAAATCCTCTTTTGTTCCTTTAGCCTCTTCTACACCTTCTGGTAAAATAGTAAATCTATCTTGATCAAATTTTACATCTTTTGTATCGCGAATAAATACTTGATAAGTTGAATTGTATCGAGAAACTACTACTGTAATAGACCCGCTTTTTTTAGGTAAAGCATCTGCATACCACGTTGCGTAGCCAGAGTTACGTAAATCTGTTTCTTTTCCTTTTTTATCTACAATCACTCTATTCACTGTAGTACCTGAAACTCCATACGTTTTATCTCCGTCAGGATCAATGAATTGAACTCCATCTATCGTTACTAATGTATTTAGATTTTCAGGTTTTAAAGCATCTGTTAATGAAGAAACAACTTTGGGTTTAATCGTTTGGATTGCTTCACATGTTTTAACCATATAAGTTGACATAACAGCACTTGGAATACGACCAACAGTATATTGTGGATCTACAGAACCTATTTTCATTACTCCACGATCATTCGCAACTATTAACCCTTTCAAATTAATTTGTACTTGCGCTCCCAATGGATAAGAATTATATAAATTACTTCCGTCAATTTCTATTTGGATACCTGTTGTAGGGTTCTCAACTTTATCTTGTAAAGAAATCGTTTTGAAAAAATTCCCCGTTTCGTCACTAGATATAACATATGCTTGTACGATTAAATCTTCTGCTATTGCTTTATTAGCATCTAATTTTATAGATCCAGCAGTTACTTTAGAGACTAAGTCAGCCAAAGAAATATTAGGACTTGGTAAATTACATTCAATTGGAGGTGTTGCATAATCATCATCTTGCACACAAGATTGCGCTGTAAATAAACCTAAGCTTAAAACACCAGCTATTGTTAATTTTGATATTGTATTCATTTTAAATTGTGTTCGTTGTTAATAAAATTAAAATCTGAAATAAATGTTAGCGAAATAAGTTGTTCCCATTCCGTAGAACATTTTTGAACCAAACATACGTTGGTAGTTTTTATCAATTGCATTATTATAATTACCTGTACGCATTTGTTCAAAACCTCCTGTAACATAGTTTTTATTATTCAGTACATTGTTTACTGTTCCTGAAATCCCTGCTGAATATTTACCAATACGGAACGTTTTTCCTAAATTGATATTCAACATAAACTCATCACTAAACTTCTCTTGTTTTAAAACTTCTTTCAATCCTTCTTCTGTTACTCCATTAATTGGAACCCCATTTTGGGTAATAAAATTAATTGTTCTTCTAAAAGGTGCAGGATCTGCATAATTGTTCATTAAATAGTTTCCAGAAACACCAACCCACCAAAATTTAGGATCACGATACTCAGCACCTAAAGTAAATCCTGATTGAGGTCCAGAAGCAAGTTTATAGTTTTCCAGATAAGCAGTTCCATAATTTTTGTAAGGAATTCCATTAATTCCAAATTCATCAGAATATAGGTTATAATCAGGATTGTCTTTGTATACATATTGTCCAATAGCAGCTACGGCAGAAACTGTAAGAACTGGTAAAACTTGCGCTTCTACAGCCAACTCAGTTCCTAAATATTCTTTTCCAACGCCTGTCATCACCTCAGAAACAAAAATTTGATCCGAAACACCATCAATATATCCAAAAGCCTTCTCTATCTCATCTTTTGTTCTAGTATAAAAAGCCGTCGCACGAGCTTTGATACGTGGAGCTCTTAAAATATAAGATAAATCACTTGAGAATATTTTAGCACTTTCTATTCCATCAACAGTTACATCATTAAGACGTGCATTTGGAAAAATCTCATCAGAAGTAGGCGCTTCTGTCTGATACATTACATTTGCTTGAATAAAGTTACGTCCATCTAATTTTACTAAAAAGTTAGATTTCACACCAAAGTCTACAAAATCATATGTTTTACTCTTTCCGTAAGAATTGTCTTTATACATTTCATTTTGGAACTTTCCATCACGGTAAAACTTAGTTAAAGCAGCTTTCATCCCAATAGTAACATCTAAGTATTTAGATTTAATTTTAGACTGCGCGAATAAATCTGCATAATCACGATTAATTTCGTAGTAATACTCTTGTTTATCTCCTTTCTTAGCTACATAATCGGGATCTAATAAGTTGAAATTATAAAAATGATTAACAGGTAAATTTGTCGTCACATTAAAATCATCTACATTTAATACATATTGTGCACCTAATAAATCTTGAATCTCACGATACAATTTAGATTTTGTATTTTGATAAGATGCTGCAATTGTTAAATCTATATTTGAAGTTAATTCTGTTTGAAAATTAGTATAAGCCGTAGCCGTTTTATCTTCATTAACATCTGCAGTTAACCAATAAGCAGCTCTTCCTGTCGCACTATTTTCATTCGCACGATACATACTTGCCCAATCTAACTGAGAGATTTGACCACTTCTCCATAATTGCTCTCTTTCTGCGATTGCATCAGCAGACGCCCCATTAAAAGCTAAGTAACTCGGCATATTACGGTAATATGTTGGTGAAGGATTATTTGCTTTAAACCAATCTAAACGAGATCCACTTTCTTTTCCAAATTGATAAGAAATAGTTGTCGTTAATTTAGATTTATTATTAATATTCCAATGATGCGTCAACATATTAATAGGCTCGAAAGTTTTCTTTACACGTTCATTACGTTTTTCACCATCTTGCCATCCCCAATAAGAATTATAGTAAATACCTTTCAAATCAACAACTTCTTGCGTATTAGGTGAACCTGTAGAACGACGAGTTGGAGCACCAAAACTTGTAAAGTTTAAGGTATGTTTTTCATTAAACTTTTTCTCAACACCTAAATAGTAAGCATATGCATCATAAAAAGTACCTTCTATAATACCTTCATCAGCCCAACGTCTACTTCCCGAAACCATAAATGCCCAACCATTATCCATCAAGCCTGTATTATAGGTTGCCATAACACGATTTCTGTATGAACGATTTGTACTAGAATAAGCCAAACTTACTCCCTTACGCATTGTTGAAGGACGAGTATCAAAATTTGTGACACCTCCTAAATCTCCAAAAGCATAATTAGAAGGTTCGATTCCATATGTTAACTCATCTGGACGACGAGTTACATCATTCAAACCTCCCCAGTTATTAAAAGTTGCACGACCATTATCCATTTTGTTCATACGAACTCCATTAAATAATACGTCATTATATTTGTTATCTAAACCTCTTGGTTTAAACCAATACGAACCTAATTCGTACGCAGAAACGCGAGCAAAAACATCGCGAGAAGATTGTAAAAGTCCTGAATTTGAAGCTGTCGAACTTTCATCATCAGATAATTCATCATCTGTTAATGTAATAATTCCAACTTCTGCTGTATTTGGATTAAATGTTAATTTAATATCACCTAAGTCAAGCTCTTTTTGCCCTGCTACAGTGATTTCTTTTTCATATGGGTCATAGCCCACGCCATAAACTTGTAATTTGTATGTTCCATCCGGAATATCTACAAACTGAAAATAACCTATACGATCGGTGATAGCAGCATCGCTTACTGCTCCTCCGTCCAAACGTACAGTGAGGTTATAAACCTCTTCACCTGTAGCAGCATTTTTTGCTACCCCAGTAACCTTTGTTTGCGCCTGCGCCATAGCGACAGTTGCTGCAAAGACTGAAAGACTTAACAATAATTTGTTCATTCAAACGAATTTTTATTTATAAATTAGCTATTTATTTCCTTCATCAGAAAAAATAGGACAACAAATTTAGTAAATTCATAATTAATAACATATGTTTAAAATTAATAAATCTTTAACTTTATTAATAATTTTTAATTTATTCTTAACGTTAAATGTTAAAGCTCAAAGCAAATATTCAAGTGCAACTGTAGCGTTTTACAATGTCGAGAATCTTTTTGACACCATAAAATCAGTTGGATATGTAAATGGAACTTTACCTTTTAATGACAAAAATTATCACATTCAGATTGCTGAATCTGACATTTCGAAGTACGAAACAGAAGAATTCAAACAAAGTTATACGTACGAAAATATAAAAGGAAAGAAAATTATCCGTCCATTAATTCTTCAAGAAGAATTTTTACCAAACGGAAATAAAAGATGGAATACAGAAAAATATTTCCAAAAAGTCAATAATATTTCAAAAGTTATTAGCGAATTAGGCGCAGATGTTACAGGCTCTGCTCCAGTAATCGTAGGTATTTGTGAGATCGAGACAAGAGAAACTTTAGAAGATTTAGCAAAAAGCTCTGCTTTGAAAAAATACGATTATGGTGTTGTTCATTTCAATTCGTTTGATGCTCGTGGAGTTGATACAGGTTTATTGTATCAAAAATCTCGTTTCAAGGTAATTGATGCAAGACCTCATCCAATTTTCAATTATGATGCTGAAGGTAAACGAAAATATACGCGTGATATTCTACAAGTTACAGGTTTATTAGACGGTGAAGAAATCACTTTTTTAGTGAATCACTGGCCTTCTCGTAGTGGTGGAGAAAAAGTTTCGATGCCAGCTCGTATGGAAGCAGCAAAGGTGATGAAAGGAATTTTTGATGAGTTAAAATCTAAAAATCCAAATGCAAAAGTAATTGCAATGGGTGATTTTAATGATGATCCTATTTCTCCAAGTATTAAAAACACATTTGATCCGGCCGGAGAAATTGCTAAAGTTTCGGATAACGGATATTACGATCCTATGTTACCTTTATACAAAAAAGGTATTGGTACTTTAGCTTATCGTGATGCTTGGAATCTATTTGATCAATTTATCTCAACTTCATCATTGGTTACAAAAAATAAAGATTATTCAACGTATAAAATCTTCAAAACTGAAATTTACAACAAAGATTATTTGAAAGCGACAGAAGGTGCGTATAAAGGATTCCCTAACCGTATGTGGAGCGGCGATACTTATCGTGCAAACGGTTATTCTGACCACTTTCCAGTCTATACAATCTTATTAAAACAAGCAAAATAAAAATGAACAAATTAGAGCAATTATTTAGTCAAAAAAATAAAAACCTCGTTACAATATACACAACAGCTGGGTATCCGAATTTATCGGATACCCCTATTGTTTTAAAAGAATTAGATCAAAATAATGTTGACATTATCGAAGTCGGCATTCCTTATTCTGATCCTTTAGCTGATGGTCCAACAATACAGGCTACAAGCGAAAAAGCTTTAGCAAATGGAATGACATTAGATATTTTGTTTGAGCAATTAAAATCGGTTCAAAATGAAATTTCTGCACCAATTGTTTTGATGGGTTACTACAATCAAGTGATGACATTTGGATTAGAAAAATTCTTACAAAATTGTCAAGAAAGTGGAGTTTCAGGGTTGATATTACCTGATATGCCGTACGAAATTTACTTGGCACAACACAAAGAATTATTTGAGAAATACGATCAAAAAGTTACTTTTCTAATTACACCTTTAACAACAGAAAAACGCATCAAAGAGATTAATGATGCAACTTCTGGATTTGTTTATATTGTTTCTAGTTCTGCAACTACAGGTGCAACAGAATCTAATTATAATGAAGATTTTTTGTCAAATGTTAAAAATCTAGGCTTAACAAAACCACATCAAATTGGATTTGGGATTTCGACAAAGGCTGATGTAGAAAAAGCTTGGAATTACGCAAATGGAGCAATTATAGGAAGTGCTTTTTTACGCGTTTTAGAAAATTCAACCGGAAATCTTTCAGAAGCCATAAAAAATTATCTTTCAGAATTGAGATAAAAAAATAGTTTTCAAAACAAAAAGCAAGCTTAATTCAGCTTGCTTTCTATTTTGGAAATGTTTTATCTAAAAAATTATTCAACAATTAAGATGAAATAATTCTTTTTACCTTTTTGTAATAAAACATATTTATCAGCAATTAAATTTTCTGTTGTTAATACAAATTCTTCCGCTACTTTTTCTTTGTTTACAGAAATTGCGTTTGCTTTTAATTCACGACGCGCTTCTGAATTTGATTTTAAGAAGCCTGATTTTTCTGCTAAAGCAGTAACAATATCCAATCCCGCTTCGATATCAGTTTTTGCAACTGTTGCTTGAGGTACACCTTCGAAAACTGATAAGAATGTATCTCCATCTAATTCTTTCAAATCTTCTGAAGTTGATTTTCCGAATAAAACTTGAGATGCTTTTTCTGCTTTGCGTAATTCTTCAACACCATGAACTAAAATTGTAATTTCAGTTGCTAATTTACGTTGTAATTCGCGTAAATGTGGCTCTTGACGATGACGCTCGATTAAATCATCAATCGCTTCTTTTTCTAAGAACGTATAAATTTTGATGTAACGTTCAGCATCAGCATCCGCTTGATTTAACCAAAATTGGTAGAATTTATAAGGAGATGTACGGTTTTTATCTAACCAAATATTTTCACCACCTTCCGATTTCCCAAATTTAGTTCCGTCCGCTTTAGTTGTTAATGGACAAGTAAAAGCAAAAGCTTCACCTTGTACTGTACGACGAATTAATTCTGTTCCTGTTGTAATATTTCCCCATTGATCAGAACCTCCCATTTGCAATTTTGCACCTAATTCTTTGTACAAATGTAAATAATCATATCCTTGAATCAATTGATATGTAAATTCTGTGAAAGACATTCCGACATTCGATTCAGAAGATAGTCTAGATTTTACAGAATCTTTTGCCATCATATAATTTACAGTAATGTGTTTTCCGACATTACGTGCAAAATCGATGAACGAAAAATCTTTCATCCAATCATAGTTATTCACCAATAAAGCTGAATTTCCATTATTCGTATCAAAATCTAAGAAACGAGACAATTGTGCTTTAATTCCAGCAACATATTTATTCAATGTATCTTCGTCTAATAAACTTCTCTCTGCTGCTTTACCAGTAGGATCACCGATAAAACCAGTTGCACCACCAACCAAGGCGATTGGACGATGACCGTGACGTTGCAAATGAACCAATAAGAAAATAGGAACCAAACTTCCCACGTGAAGAGAATCTGCTGTAGGATCGAAACCTACATAACCAGAAGTCATTTCTTTATTTAGTTGTTCTTCTGTCCCTGGCATAATATTGTGAACCAGTCCTCTCCAAGTCAATTCTTCAATTAATGGATTCATAGTATTTTAATATATTTTTTATCTAATTTTTACAAGATACAAAGTTATGATTTTTCAGTAGATTATAAATGATCTGTCAAAATAAAACTTATTTGATATATTTATTTAAAATTTGAATAAAAGGAATACATGCAAACACTTTTCGAGAACGAAAAATTCAAATGGATTAATTTACAAAATCCTACAAAAATTGAGTTGAATGAAATTGCTACAAAATATTGTTTTCAGAAATTAACGATTGAAGATAGTTTGGAGCCTGGGCATTTACCTAAATATGAATCAGATGATTCAAAAGTTTCGTTTTTGTTAATTCGTTTTTTTGATAAAGAACATCGTATGTTGAAAAACACTGTTCGAGAATTTAGTCACAAAATCAGTATTTACATCGGAGCAGATTTTATTGTGACTGTTCATCAAAAGGAAACGGATATTTTTGAAAAAATTCAGAAAAAATATTTAGCTAATACTGATCCTTCTAAAATCATTATCAAAGGAATTTTGTATCGTATTATTTCCGAAACCATCAAAACGTATGAAGAACCAGCATATCAAATGGACGAAGAAGTCAATCAACTCGAACATTTGATTTTTACAGATGATTTTAGAAAAATTAAACTTCCTACCTTATATAAAATCAAACGAGAAGCTACAGCTTGCAAAAAAATATTAGATTATACGCTTGAAGCACTGAAAGAATATCGCGCAGATAACAAAAAGACAAGTTCATCACAGGATTTGTACGAAGAAAACGTAAAAATGTTACACTTACATTCGCAAATTGTAGATGATGTACAAAGTTTGTTAACAATTTATCTTTCGTTAAATGGACAGAAATCGAACGAAATCATGCAAACGCTTACCGTTTTTTCAGCATTTTTCTTACCCTTAACTTTTATCGCCGGAATTTATGGAATGAATTTCGATTTCATGCCCGAGTTAAATTACAAATTAGGCTATCCAATTTGTTTACTTGTCATGTTATTAGTGGTAATTTTTATTTACTTTTGGTTCAAGAAAAAAAAATATTTATAATTCAGTATGATTTTCGTAACGGGAGGAACAGGTTTGGTTGGCGCGCATTTGTTGGTAGAATTGGCAAAAAAGCAACAACCTATTCGTGCCTTAAAACGAAAAACATCGAACACAGCAATCATCCAAAATTTCTTCGCGGAACAAAATGCTTCGCAATTTTATCAATTTATTCATTGGATTGATGGTGATTTGTTGGATGTAACTGAACTTCCGAATTTATTAGACGGGATCGAAACAATTTATCACGCTGCAGCTTTTGTTTCGTTTGATGAACGTCAAGAAGAAGAAATTTTCAATACGAATATTTTAGGAACTGAGACTTTGGTAAATGAAGCGATTGATTCTGGCGTGAAAGAATTTTTCTTCATCAGCTCTATTGCTTCGATGGATGATTTGAATCCAGCAACTAAAATGATTGACGAACGTTCTGGTTGGAATAATGGCTTGACGCATTCTTCTTATTCTATCTCAAAATTTAGAGCAGAAATGGAAGTTTGGCGTGCTTCACAAGAAGGTATTAAAGTTATTATTATAAATCCTGGTGTAATCATCGGAACTTTGGATACTAAACGTGCAAGCGAAAGTTTGTTTCAACAAAATTCATCAAAAAGCGATTATGCTCCTTCGGGCGGAACAGGATTTGTTGATGTACGCGATGTGGTGAAGATTTTTTTAGAGTTAATTAATCAACAAGTTTACAATCAAAAATTTGTGGTAATTTCTGAAAATAAAAGTTACCGAGAAGTATTTGATCTTGTTTCGATCAATAGCAAACGTTCAGTCAAAAATGTTTCGAATTCAACCTTGAAAATCATTAAAAATCTATCTATTTTTAGTCGAATCTTTGGTGGAAAATATATGACAAAAGCGAATTATTATTCGTTGACAACTTATACCAAATACGACAATTCTAAAGTTAAAAATTTGCTTCAATACGAATTTATTCCAATCAAAGAAGCAATTGATTATCATTATAAACGCTTTCAAAAGCTGAATTCTACAAAATAGTTTACTTTTGTTTTATGGAACAACAATTCATTTCAACACTTTCAACAACTGCTTCGGAATTAAAATCAGGAAGCGTTTCTGCTAAAAGTCCATCAAATATTGCGTTGGTAAAATATTGGGGAAAAAAGAAAAATCAAATTCCAACCAATAGTTCAATTAGTTATACGTTAACCAATAGCTATACAGAAACTGAATTAAAATTTTCGCCAAAAACATCGGATGCTTTCGAAGTTGAAGTTTATTTAGAAGGTGAATTGAAAGAAAGTTTTACTCCAAAAATCATTACTTTTTTCGAAAGAATTTCGGCTTATATTCCATTTTTGAATCAATTCAAATTTGAAGTTCACACACATAATTCGTTTCCACATAGTTCTGGAATTGCTTCTTCAGCTTCTGGAATGTCGGCAATGGCATTATGTTTAGTTCAAATTGAGAATATTTTGGGCGCAAATTTATCAGAAGAAGATGCCTTGAAAAAAGCTTCTTTTTTGGCGCGTTTAGGTTCTGGAAGTGCTTGTCGTTCGGTTTACAAAGGTTTGGTTGAATGGGGAGAAAATGACTTTACCGAAGGAAGCTCAGATTTATTTGGAACAAAATATCCTGATGCTGAAATTCATGATGTTTTCAAAACTTTTCATGATACTATTTTATTGATTCACGAAGGTCAAAAATCGGTTTCTTCTACTGTTGGTCACAATTTGATGAACGGACATCCATATGCCGAACGTCGTTTTGTGGAAGCAAACGAAAACTTAAAAGCTTTATTACCAATTTTAAAATCTGGCGATATCAAAGCGTTTGGAGAATTGGTAGAACATGAAGCTTTGACATTGCACGCCATGATGATGATGTCGAATCCTGCATTTATTTTGATGAAACCAAATACAGTTGCTGCTTTAGAAAAATTGTGGGAGTTCCGTCGTGAAACAGGAAATCATTTGTATTTCACTTTAGATGCTGGTGCAAATGTACATTTACTATATCCTGAGCAAGATGCGGAAGCTATTGAAATCTTCATCGAAAATGAATTAAAACAATTCTGTCAAAACGGAAATTATATAAAAGATAAAGTGAGTTTTTAATCACTTCTAAAATAAAAGGTTGTCAATTATTTGATAACCTTTTATTTTTTTATTAATAGTTTCTCCATTAACCCAAAAATAACCAAACTCAAAAAAACGCTCATTCCGATAACGACAATGATGTTGCCTAATCCAATTTCTATTGGGAAGAAAACTAATCGTATTGTGGAAATAATAGTTGTAAATAGAACTACTTTTAACCAAAAAATGTAATCAAATTTAGTTTTTGGAAGAATTTGTTTTGGCATTTTATACATCCAAAAAGCAATAAAAATCGCACCTAAAAACTGCTAAAATGTTGTAGAAATTTATATCCTTTTACTTCTAAATTATTGAAAGGAATTTGAAACCAAGTTTCCTCTAAAGCTGAAATTAATTTAGCAAAATATCCCCATTCGTGAGTGAAAGCATCCCAAAAAAGATGCGAATAAGCTCCTATTATAATTGAAATAACAACAATTAACCAATGTTTTTTGAAATAATCAATCCAATCGAAAGTTAGGAATTGAGCAAATCGTTCTTTTAAAAAATAAGGTAAATGATGAATTAAAACATTTCGGACAAATAAGTGAAAAACGAAACAATAAATAAGAGCAATTGGTAAGTCAAAATACAAAACGCCCCAAAACAAATGACTGAGCGTCGCTACAATCTCCATTCGAGAGAAATATTCTAAATCTGGCGACATCGAACCAATGATTAATCCCGTCATCGAAAACCAATTCGATTTTAGCTTTTTTAGCGCAAGAACAATTGCTGGATGGCAAAAAGTTAGTGGCATTTAGGTTTTATTTTGATGCAAAGTAAATCAAAATATCCATTAATTACCAAAACGTTTGATGTTAACTTTTCGCTCCTTAATTTTCAGGATAAGCGGTTCATATTCTGTATTTTGTTCCTTTTCTACCGTTATTTTATTCAAATATGTTTTTGCATAAACATGTTCTGGCAAACTATTTTCTAAAAGGTGAAACGTATAATTTCCGACAGGTAAAAAAGCTGTATATTCACCTCTATCATTTGTTTTAACTGTAAAAATCTGTCCATTTTCGTGATTAAAAATCAACGTAAAACCGAATAAATTTGCCGAAACCTGATACTCCAAATTTGAAGATAATTCATACTCAACTTTTCCTCTCACAACACCAGTTTGTTGCATTGGAATAGAAATAGAAGTCGTTTTAGAATTAATATTAACCGCATAATCTTGTGCAAACCATTTTTGTCCAGGAAGTTTGATTAAATAATTACCATAAGGCACTTTTTTATACTTGATATTTCCTTCTAAATCTGTAATAAAGTTAGTTTCATTTATCTTTACATTACGACTATCAGCCACTTTATCACCTTCATCAAAAATACCATTTGCATTGTAATCATAAAACACAAACAAATTTAATGTTCCGTCTTTTACATCTGTCACAGTACGTTTCGCAGGCAAATTATATTGTACACCAACTTGCAAATAAGTTTGTTTGCTATTCAATGTTTTCGAATCGTAATGGCTAAAATTCGCTTGTGTACTCACAATAAAATTATCAATTGGTTGATAATCTAAAGAAGCTCCAAAAGTTAAGGTATTTCCAAAATTTTTGTCAATATTATAATAAGTAGAAACTGCTGTATTCAATTTTTTCTGAAAAAAGCTTTGACGAAAACTCGCCGAAGTTGTAAAACGTTCTAATTGATGATTTAGATTATTCGTCGAATATACTTCTGCAATCATCATACTTCCTCGTTGATAAATTGAGTTTAACTGAAAGTTTTTCACATTCCACGTTAATTGCCCATAAACAATTGGATCAACTTTACTCAACTCGTTTAACTCAGAAAACCCTCCCAAAGCATTCAAAACCAACTGATGCACACGAGAATTAGACAACCATGTAAATGTTCCGTTTAAATAAGCTGATTTAAAATCCATCGGCATATACTTAAATGTCTCATAATTCAGAATATTTGATTTTTCTATATTCAATTTTGGAGAAATCGAAAGATTAAAATGACTCGCTAATTTGAACGAAATTCCCGTCTCAAAACGTAAGGCTTTCGATTCATTTGCTTGCATATAATTAATCAAATACGGATCGATAGATTTCGGATTGTTATTGGTAACCGTTAACGAAGACCACAACGAAAATTTAGAAAACGTGCGTTGTAAACGCTGATTTAGATACAAAGCTCCACGTCGAGTCCCAGGATAATACCCCGAACTGTAATAATTGGAACTATAGAAATCAAATTTGCCTATTGTTCCAGAAACATTTGCAGAAATCGACATCGAGTTTTCGACATCATTTGTCTCTTTAAATTTTGATAAACCATACCCAAATTTCACTGAATGATTCCACTTATTTGGTGTAACCCATTTGTAACCATTTGTCAAAATAAAGTTCGTTGTAGAATAAGTTCTATCAAACAAAGCTGTTGTTTCTAATTCGTTTTTATCTTTTATTAAAAATCGTCCATTCGCAAAAGTTGTGTTGCTATTCTTGAAAACATCGTTCGTCAAATCATCTAATAAATTATAATTTTTTTCGACCGTTCCGACTACAATTCGGTTATCATTCTTATCATAATTATTAAACAACATCACTCCTCGTCCGTTAACTGGAATATCAAAATCGTTGTTATTGATTGATCCGATTAAAATTCCTTTGTCTTTGCGTTGATATTTCACCCAAGAATCTGTCAAAACCATGTCTTGATTCTTATTCCAAGTTGTTCCATTAATATTATATGCAAATTCATTCAACCCAACCGAAAATTCTTGATGAGCCATTAAGTTATAATTCGCATTAGCGGAATTGATATCACGAGCAGTTAATCGAACATAATTTGTAGAAAAGTTTGTCCAATTCTGATTTAACATTGTTGGATCTCTATACACACGATTGGAACTTGCATTCTGAATGGTAAAAAACACATTTCCTGCAAAATCTTTGGTCGTTGTATAACCCGAAACATTTGCCTGAAAACTTTCAATTTTCATCATATCTCGGTCTACATATTTAGAAAATCTAACAATTTTTTCTTGAAAAGCTTCAACTATAATTCGCTTGTTTTCAGAAGTGAAATTACCTCTGAAGTCAGGAAGAACATTAGTTAGCAAAATTTCTTCGGCTTGATTTCCCATATTCATTACTTTCAATTCATAATGAATAGAATCTCCTTCTTGACGATAAAAAATATTACTCTGGACAGGAAAAATCTTGATGTTTCTCTTCTGCAAAACAACAACTGAAGTAACGGATTTCCCTATTTCTTTTTTGCTTAAAAAATCAATAATACTGAATTCTAAATCTAATTTTCCAGCCATTTGCGATTTGTTCACCGTAAACTGCATTGGAATAAAAGCCTTCTTGTTTGGATTGATTTTTATTTGAAGATTATCTTGCGAATACGATCTTATCGCTGAAGGAATTTTAAGTCCCAGACGAGCATTTATCGTATCATTGGTTGTATTTTCTAATTGAAGAATAATAGAAAAGTTGTTGCCATCTTCTAATTTAACTTCTTTTATTGTACTAAATTTCAATCCATTATTTATAGTTTGAGCACGCAAATTTTGTCCGCTAACAAGAATAAGCAGAATAAAAAATACGCTTCGAAAATAATTGATTGAAAAGAACATATTGTTTTACAATGGTGTAATCGTGTACAGCAAAGAAGTTGAATAATTCCCAGGTTTGCTATTCAAAATTTTATTATCCGACGGAGTTGTAGAATAAATAATATTGTACTTTTTTGAAGCCGTTTTAGAACTATTCGTCATCAATGATTGATTGTAATTCGAAAGTTTTATAACCTTAGAAAGATTATTTGTTTCGATGTCTTTTATCTGAACATTGATTGAATTTAATTCCAAATTCTGCGCATCACTTGATTGTAAATATTGATTAATCGACGAAACTTGAATATCGTAAGCTGTATCAGAAGAAACAATTAAGCCATTTTGATATTCTTTCTTCACACCATTTCTATAATCTTGTATTGTATTGAAAACCAATTCTGCATTTACAGCAGAACCATCGACCGCAATAGAAAACGCCGGAGCTGATTCGTAATTTCCGTTTGGACTAATTTGCATTTCAATCGGAAAAAGACTTTTACCAATCAGGGTTCCAAATTCATTCAATAAAGAAAACTCGAATTGAATTGGATAATTGTTCCATGATTTTAGAGCATTTAGATATGTCCCTGCATCAATCACAATATCATAATTCAGAATAATTGCACCATATTTTCCTGCTGGTGTTGCTATTGTTAAAGGTGAACTTCGGATAAAATAATTTGGAGAAAAACTCATCGCGATGTTATTCTGAATAACTCCTAATTGATTTAGTGTAGGATAATTCTCTGAATAATATTGAGAAGTTGTATAATTATTGAATTTTAATTTCAGTTTTTCGACAGGAAATTCTTTTTTCTCAGAATTTACAATAGGCGAAACAACACGCGCAACTAAAGACCAATTTTTATAATTTAAAGCACCAGACATGTGCATTTCTACAGCCACAACATTAGCCGTCGTAACTCCATTACTTCCATTTACTTGCACCCAACCATTATTATGAGCATTTAACGTAAACTGAGCAGAAACTGCCATTGTCAACAATAATGTAATTGTTGAAACTATTTTCTGAAACAAATTATTATTTATCATTTGAGAACGTCAATTCAGCAATTTTCAATTGATCATCTTTCTCAAAACTTAAAGTTGAGGTAACAATATACGAACCTTTTGGCAAATCCTTTGGCAATGGTATATATACAATTCTTTTATCATTTGGTAAACTATAAAAAACTGCATCTTGCAATTTTATTTGTTGACCATTTTCTTGATTAATGATTTCATTTGTAATCGTTCCTTCGCTCCAAACATTTCCTTCATTGGAAATATTAAGCACCAAACGATTTTCAGTTTTATCGTAAACAAAATTTGTAAACTCTACATTTGTATCACGTGCAATATTTAATCGTTGATAAATTTTGATACCTGTACGAATCGAGAATATAATATTTTCTCCACTTTTATTTTGTCCAGCAATCGGATTTGTTTGCGTGATGTACATCATTGCTGTATGCACACTCTCTGTGTTTATCTTTTCTGGAACTTGCATCAGAACTTCTATTTCTTTCGATTCTCTTGGCAAAAGTGTAAATGTATTACTTGGTAAAACTGTGATCCAGTTTGCATTACTTGTTGGTAAAGTATTAGGTTCAGAGACAACATTACCTCCAAACTCATCATACTTCCAATCATTAAAAGAAACAGACAACTCTAATGTATGTACATCACTTACATTGGTTACCATAATCTTTTTACGCTCAGACTCACCAGGATTTAACGCAAAATAAGTCCTTGGTGGACTTACAGTAATACCTGATTGTGCACTAATCTTAGTTGAAACGATTAATGCTAAAAAAGAAACGATTGTTAAAAAACGAAGAACTTTCATAAGCAAAAACAGAAGTGATATTTTTCAATATCACTTCCTATTTTTTATATTATTGTGCTTCTATTGTATAAGTTACAGTAGTTGTATACACGGTAGGTTTCTCAACATTGTTATATTTGTTAACATAAGCGTCTCCTCCTTTTCCATTATACGCAACGTTGAATTTTAAATCTGTACCACCAACTTTACTAGAAATCAAGTTTTTGTCTGATGTATCTAATACAACTTTACTGAAAGTTGATTTTGATTTATTATCTGAACCTAAAGTTGCTACTAAGTTAATTGTTTTTACAGCAATTTTACTTTCACCTTTTTCTCTAACTAAGTTTTCATTTTCAGATCTTACTTTTACAGCAAAACCACCAGTACTATATACAATTAAGTGGTCGATCATGTTTGATGTAACACCATTAGAATAATCGTCTTTTGTTGTATATTCTAAGTTTACTTCAGTACCACCAATAACAATTGTTTGAATTGGGTTTAATTTTACATTCAATTTTGCTGTTGCTGTCTCTTGAGCTAAAGCCATTCCAGAAACTAATCCACAGAAAACTGTTAAAAAAAATGCTAATTTTTTCATGATTTTATAATTTGTTAAAATTTATTAAAAAATATTTGTTAAATAAACTGGTAGTTTGTATATTTAAGATTGGTTATTCTCAAATGCGATGCAAATGTAGAAGTTATTTTGTGTTCTTAAAAGATTAAATCATACCAAAAGATGATGAAAAACGACATTTCTAACTATTTAATTCGGAGTACTTTGTCTGAATTTAGTCGGAGAAATCCCCGTGTTTTTCTTAAAAAACGCAGTAAAATTGGTTTCTTGAAGGAAATTGAGTTCCAGCGCAATGTCTTTTATTGACATTTTTGAGTTGACTAATAAAATCTTTGCATTTTTCATCAATTCTTCAACAATCATTTCTTTTGCTGTTTTTCCAAAAACGATTTGAGTTGCTTTATCTAACCTTCTTTTTGTAATAAAAAGTTTATCACTGTAAAAAGATACTTGTTTATTTTCCTTGACATTTTCTTGCAAAAGTTTTTTGAATTTTGTCGCAAGTTCTACATCAAAATCATCTTGTATAAATTGGCTTTGCATATCAAATGTTTCCATTTGACCATTGATAATAATACGTTCCAAGAGATTATGAGCAAGCTTCATATCTAATTCATTTTCGAATGCAGTAAAGAAATATTGCAAATAATTAGCCTCAAAAATTGGAGCAGAACAAATTGTATTCTCAACAATATTTATAATATCTCGCGAAAAAAGTGTAGAATTTTCTAACTTCAAGTTCTCTTCGATTGATTTCGAATAAAATTCTTGTTTAAAAACAATATAATAAGCATCAGTACGAGTATTTTGTTTCACAAAATCTTGGGAGATATTGGGAGCTATAAAAAGAAAATGATTTTTGGGAATCGAATATTCTTTTCCATTTATTTTATGAACAAATTTTTTAGAACCAGACCAGATTATTCCAAAATACTCATCAACAGATAACTCTTTTCTCAATTTTTCTGTATGTAGGATATCATTCAATTCAAATGCAGTTATACCTACATCAAAAACCAAATTATTATAAACTTTACGATTATTCAACAACATACGTCTATACTATTTTATCAGTGTTATCAATGCAAAATTACGACCATTTTTAACCAAATTACTTGATATAAATCAAGTTATAATTTTAGTGCTCCAAAAATAATAAAATACAATATGCTATTTAAGTATTTTAAAAAATTAACTAAAAAAGAAAGCTTATTTTTAATGAATAAAAAAAAGTCTCAATAAATATTGAGACTTTTAAATGTATTATAATGTAGAAATTTTCTAATAACCTTTTGCTCCTTGCTCTCCTTTTACAATCGCCAATGCAGACGATGTTCCAATTCTTTTCACGCCTAAAGCGATCATTTTTTCAGCTTCTTCTGTTGTGCGAACTCCGCCAGAAGCTTTCACTGGAAGCGAACCTGAATTTTCAAGCATCAATTTAATAACATGCTCGTTTGCTCCATTTGGTTCTCCATTTTCAGTTTTATAAAAACCTGTAGAAGATTTTACAAAAACTTTTGATGCTTTTTCTTCACCTGCTTTTTCTAAAACAGTATCACGAATTAATTGTGTTATAGCAACAATCTGTTCATCTGTTAAAGCAGCAGTTTCGATAATCCATTTTACAACTTTACCTTCACGCAATGCGACTAATGTTGCAGCTTCTACTTCTTCTTTTACTTTATCGCTATCACCTTTTTTGAACGCTTCGTAGTTTACTACAAAATCTAATTCATCGGCTCCATCAGCAATTGCTTTTTGCGCTTCTCTCAACTTTTCATTCAAATCGTAAGTCCCTTCAGGAAAGCCAATTACAGTTCCCAAAACAACATTCGATTTTTTCTCATCCAATAATTCACGAACTGATCTTACATAATCAGGACGAATCATTACCGCATAGATATCATTATCAATAGCTTCTTGTGCTAACTTATGCACCATCTCTAATGTATCAGAATTCGAAATACCTGCTTGTTCAGGTGTTTTAAGATACGTCGAGTCTAAATATTGATTAATATTCATCTTTGTATATTAAAGTTTTATTTGTCTATCTATTGGTTGCTCCAACGAAATTATAGTTTCTGTACGTGTAACGCCATCAATTTGCTGAATTTTTTTGTTCAACACATTCATTAAATGTAGATTATCACGACTCAAAATTTTAAGGAAAATCCCGTAATTTCCCGTTGTAAAATGAGCTTCCACTACTTCTGGAATCTCTTCCAAAGCTTTCACAACTAATTTATAAGAAGAAGGTTTGTCCATAAAAACACCAACAAATGACATCGTTGAATAACCTAAAATTGCTGGATTTACAATTACTTTAGTTGAATCAATCACACCAGAAGCTTCTAATTTCTTGATACGTTGATGAACTGCCGTATTTGATATACCTAATTCTTTTGCTAATTGCGAAACAGGCATGTTAGCATTGTCCATAAAGGCATTCAGAATCAACTTATCGATTCCGTCAATCTCAACCTGACCATTTTCGTGGATTCTCACCTATTCTTAAATTATACTGCTACAAATTTAATATTTTAAAATGGTATAAACGGGAAAATGATCGCTATATCCACCGAAATATTTTCCGCCAACAAAAGTTCTGAATGGCAAACCAGTTGATTTTCCGCCTGTATTCTTCAAAAAATCAGCATCAAAAATATCTGTTTTTATATATTCTAAATTTGATTGACAAGTAAAAAATCCTTTCGAAAAAATCTGTTGATCAAACAACATCCATTGTTTTTTAAAAATCATCGAACCTCTTTTATAGGATTGTAGACTAACCATTGGATTGAATAATTCGTTTCTGTTTATCTCTTCTTGTTTAGAACGCGTATCCAATTCATCAATTAAGTCAGAATTTGTTGGAGAATCATTAAAATCTCCCATCACAACAATTTTTGCCGAATAATTTTCGGTTAACAAATCGTTAATTCTTTTTCGAATCGTTTTAAAAATATGTTGACGTTTTAATTGATTGATCTCTTTATCAATTTTAGAAGGTAAATGAACAATAAAAAGATGAATAACTTCACCAACTAAATTTCCTTTCACATATAAAATATCTCGTGTATAATATTTTGTATCATACTGATCTTTAAAGACAAATCTAATTGGTTCGCTTTCTAAAACTTCAAAAAATTGTTGACGATAAATTAATCCAACATTTATTTTTCTTTCGTCTAATGATTTATATAAAAGTGTTTTATAATCACCATCTTTCAAAAAATCATTTTGAATCAAATCTTGCAAAACCTCTTCATTTTCAACCTCAGCCAAACCAACCAAACATGGTAATTCATTTGTTTCTAATTTTCCAATTTTAGAGATGCAGAATGCAATCTTTTTCACCTTTGTGTCATAACGATTATCTTTCCATTTGATAAAATTACTGGGCAAAAAAGATTCGTCTGAAGATTTAGAATAAAAATTTTCGACATTATAAAATGCGATTGTCGCTAAATTTTGTTTCAAAAGAATTGTTTTCTGCAAAATTAAGAAAGAAACTAAGTTTATAAAAATTGGTTTCTTAAGAAGCATTAAAAAGACGACTTTCTCAAAAGTGAACTTATACATAAAATTGAAAAAAAAATCAGTCAAAAATTATCAACTTGAACAATTTTCTTTCAATAAATTATCAACTTGACTACCTATCAAAAATCATGTTAAAAATTATACTAAAATTAGTGTAAATGATTGATTTATGGTCAACTTAATCTGCTAAATATTGTATATTTGCAAAGTTTGCAGTTTCTGCATTCAAAATTGAAAAAATGTATTTTTAATTGACTATTATTAAAATAGTCTCAAAAAAATTTAAAACATAATGTCAAAAATTCATTACACACTTACGGATGAAGCTCCGATGTTGGCAACTCACTCATTTTTGCCAATCGTACAAGGATTCACGAAAACAGCTGATATTACAATCGAAGTTCCAGATATTTCTTTAGCTGGACGTATTTTAGCTAATTTCCCTGAATTCTTAAAAGAAGAACAAAGAATTCCTGATGCTTTAGCAGAATTAGGAGCTTTGGCGACTACTCCGGAAGCAAATATCATTAAGTTACCTAATATTTCGGCTTCTGTTCCTCAGTTAGACGAAGCGATTGCAGAATTGCAGGCGAAAGGTTTTGCTGTACCAAATTATCCAGCTGAACCAAAAAATGAAGATGAAAAAGCAATCAAAGCTAGATACGGAAAAGTTTTAGGTTCTGCTGTAAATCCAGTTTTACGTGAAGGAAACTCTGACCGTCGTGCACCGAAAGCTGTTAAAAACTATGCAAAAGCTAATCCTCACAAAATGGGAGCTTGGGCTACAGACAGCAAAACAGAAGTTGCTTACATGAAATCCGGTGATTTCTATGGTACTGAAAATTCAACTACATTAGAAAACGCAACTGAATATACAATCAAATTTTACGGAGAAGATGGTTCTGTTCAAGAATTAAAATCAGCAGCACCTTTAAAAGCTGGAGAAGTAATTGATTCTTCTGTAATGAACTTAAACTCTTTAAGATCATTTGTTCAAGAAGCTATTCAAGAAGCAAAAGACAAAAACGTATTATTGTCTGCTCACTTAAAAGCAACAATGATGAAAGTTTCTGATCCAGTTATTTTTGGAGCTATCGTAGAAACTTTCTTTAAAGATGTTTTCGTAAAATATGCTGATACTTTCAAAGCATTAGATATTAATCCAAACAATGGTTTAGCAGATTTATTCGAAAAAATAAAAGGTCAACCTCAAGAAGCAGAAGTTAAAGCTGCAATTGAAGCTGATTTAGCAAACGGACCACGTGTAGCAATGGTTAATTCTGATAAAGGAATCACTAACTTCCACGTTCCTTCTGATATTATTGTTGATGCATCTATGGCTGCATTAGTAAGAAACGGAGGTAAAATGTGGAACAAAGATGGTGCTGAAGAAGATACTGTAGCGATCATCCCAGACCGTTCTTACGCTGGTTTCTACGAAGCTGTTGTAGACGATATGAAAGCAAATGGAGCATTAGATCCTACAACAATGGGTTCAGTTCCTAATGTTGGATTAATGGCTCAAAAAGCGGAAGAATATGGTTCTCACGACAAAACTTTCCAAGCTCCTGCAAACGGAACAATCAAAGTTGAAGACGCAAACGGAAACACTTTATTAGAGCAAAAAGTTGAAACTTCTGATATTTTCAGAATGTCTCAAACTAAAGACGCTCCTATTCAAGACTGGGTTAAATTAGCGGTTAACAGATCTCGTTTATCTGATACTCCAGCAATTTTCTGGTTAGATAAAGGAAGAGCTCACGATCAACAAATCATCAAAAAAGTTGAAAAATACTTAGCTGATCACGATACAACAGGTTTAGATATTCGTATCATGGACGTTAAAGATGCTATGAAAGAAACTTTAAGCCGTGCAAGAGAAGGAAAAGATACTATTTCTGTTTCTGGTAACGTTTTACGTGACTACTTAACAGATTTATTCCCAATTTTAGAATTAGGAACTTCTGCTAAAATGTTATCTATCGTTCCATTAATGAACGGAGGTGGATTATTCGAAACTGGTGCGGGAGGATCTGCTCCAAAACACATCGAGCAATTTATTGAAGAAGGTTACTTACGTTGGGATTCTTTAGGTGAATTCTTAGCATTACAAGCTTCTTTAGAGCACGTTTCTCAAACACAAGGAAATGCAAAAGCTCAAACTTTAGCTGATGCTTTAGATGAAGCAAATGCTAAATTCTTAGCTACAGATAAATCTCCAGGTCGTAAATTAGGAACTATCGATAACCGTGGTTCTCACTTCTATTTAGCAATGTACTGGGCAGAAGCGTTAGCAAATCAAACAAAAGATGCTGATTTAGCTGCTAAATTTGCTCCAGTTGCAAAAGCTATGGAAGAAAACGAAGCAAAAATTAACGAAGAGTTAATTGGTGCACAAGGTAAACCTCAAGATATTGGTGGTTACTACAAAGCAGATTTTGCTAAAACAACTGCTGCAATGCGTCCATCTGCAACATTAAATGCAATTGTTGACGGAATTTAATCTAACAACATTTCTTTATAAATCAAAACCTCGAGAAATTCTCGAGGTTTTTTTTTGTTTAAAGTCTTTTAATTAAATTCATTAACAAAAATTAACATTATTCGAGAAGAAAAATCGTCATTCAATCAAAAGTTATGATAAACTTTAATAAAATATTTGAATGAAAATCATCTAAATAATGATAATTTTAAGAATTCAAATTCATTCTATTAGATTAATCATTCTCGCATGAAATATATTTATTTACTCGCATTATACTTTTGCTCGATTACAACTTTTGCGCAATCAAAATTGGAAACGGCTATAAAAAGTCTGGATACAAATTACGCTCAAGAAAAAGTTTATTTATTATTTGATAAGGAAGATTACATTGCTGGAGATAATATTTGGTTCAAAGCTTATACATTAAATGGCTACAAACCAAGCTTAATTTCTACAAATCTTATTGTTGAATTATACAATAAAGACAAAAAATTAATCGACCGAAAACTGGTTCCGATTGTGAACGGTGAAAGTGACGGAACGCTAAATACCAAAAACGAAAACGAGGAAGGAATTTACTTTGTAAGAGCCTACACAACGTACATGACTTTCTTCTCAGAAGAATTTCAACATATCAATCAAGTCAAGATTTATAATCCAAATTCTAAGTTAAAACTTGTTCCAAATCCAAATTTAAAATGGAATGCAAAAGCTTTTGCGGAAGGTGGAAATTTTATTCAAAATCAGACAACTAAATTTGCTGTAAGATTAAAATCGGACGGAGATTTACCAAAAAAATGGAATGGTTTTGTATTCGAGAAAAATAATCCTACCAATAAAATTACAACATTTGATAATCTAGATGAAAACGTTGCGACTTTTGCGTTGAGAGCAGAAGAAGGCAAATCTTATCAAGTACAATTAAATGACGAAAAAGGAAATCAACAAATTATTGATTTACCTGAAGCTAAAAAAGATGGGATTCTGATGAAAGTTGTTCGAAATAGCAAAGACATTGTGATCCAATTAAAAAGCATCAATCAAGAAAATCCTTTATTGAATCATAAAATTATTGGAACAATTAATAATGAACTTGTAATGAGTTCTCAAATTGTAAAAAGTGTGGAATCGGTTTCAACTTATGTTCCAAAAGAGGTTTTAGACAATGACAAAGGTATTTTGAACATTGCCATTTTTGATGCAAATGATATTCAGGTTGCTCATCGTTTGATATTTATCAATCCAAAAGAATCGTACAAAAAACCTGAAATTTCTTTCGAAACAACGGCTAATCCACGAGAATTAAACACAATTAAGGTAAAATATCCTGAAGAAATTAATTTTTCGGCTGTTATCAAAGATCAAAAAAATAATGATGAAGACAATTTAATTTCTGCAATGTTATTGACGCGAGATTTTAGTTCGAAAATTAATCATCCTACACAATATTTTAAAAATAATGAATTCTCAGAAAATCTGGATGCGCTTTTAATAACAGAAAAATGGAAAAGATTTAATTGGGAAGATTTAGTGGTTGGAAATATCGTAAAACCTACTATTGACAACGATCGTAGATATCTTTCCTACAAAGTGAAAGCATATAATAACGGGAGAGAATTGAGCAATGCTTCGTTGAGTATTATTTATAAAATGCAGAATAATGGAAAAGAATTTGCAACGCTTGATACTGATTATGAAGGAAACTTCGAGATGAATAATTTGTTTTATTATGGGCCAATGGCGATGAATTATTTCTTGAATTCGGAAAATGGAAAATCTGCCAACAACGGAACTTTAACTTTATCTGTTGTGCCAAATTATAAAAGTACAAGTTATAAATCCAAATTGCCTGCAACGCCTTATTTATTAGAAGAAATTACGAATAAAGAAGAAGTCGAGAAGCAGAATACGTATAAACAGAACATCAAAATCATCAATGATAAAAGTATTCGTCTGAAAGAAGTTGTTGTAAAAGCGGATAAAAAATCGAAAACTGAGAAGCTGAACAATGAATTAAGTAGCGGAATGTTCAATAACATAAACGAAACTGTGATAGATTTCGTAAACGAATCTCAGCCAATAGAAGGTTATACAAATATTATGGACTTTTTAGCTGGACGAGTTGCAGGATTAACGGTTTCTAACGGAGTTCCAAAAATTAGAAATTCTGAAGTTGCAATTTATTGGAACGAAATGAAAATGACTTCAGATAATTTAACTAGTATTAATCCTAGAGATATTGCGATGGTAAAAATTTTCAAAGGCGCTGGTTTACTTGGTAATGCAATTGCAATTTACTCTAAACGAGGAAGTGATGCGCCAGTTGATAACACGCCTATGTTACCTAATAATTTAATTCAAATTGGTGGTTATAATCAATCCCTTCCATATTTTAACAATGATGATTACGAATCGCTTTACAACGATGTTCCGAATGACATAAGAAGTACTTTATTTTGGAATCCTAATTTGTATACAGCTCCAGGAGAAGACACAGAAATAGAATATTTCAACAACGATAAACCAAAAGATTATCAATTAACTATAATTGGTTTCGATGAAAAAGGAAATCCTGTTTATTATGAAGGAAAAATAAATTAAATCAAAAACCTCAAGAGATTCTCGAGGTTTTTGGTTTTAATCAAATTCGTCGATAATATAGTAGGGTTTGTCGATTTTAAAGTTCAAAAAGAATCGATTTGGAGAATATTTGTTTAAAATTAATTCAACATGAAAACATTTATTCAACTTATCATTTTATTTAGCGCTAGTTTTCTATTTGCTCAAAACTATACACTAACAGGCGAAGTTATGGAGCAAAATAAAGCGCTTCCTTATGTTGACATTACCTTATCTAATCAAGACACAATTATCAATTTAACAACAGATGAACTTGGAAAATTCGCTATTGAAGCAAAGAAAAATACGTACAAATTTGAAATCAACTATTTTGAAGAAATTGTTTTTCAGAAAGATATTCAATTGAATAATTCTATCGATTTAGGAAAGATTGAAATTAAAACATCTACAAACTTGAAAGAAGTTGTCGTTGGAGCTGAAAAGAAAATCATGGAACGAAAAATCGATCGTTTTGTTTTCAATGTAGAAAATTCTACTTCAGCTGCTGGCGGAACTGCAATGGATGTTTTACGCGTCACTCCTGGTTTGAATGTAACAAATGACAATATTGCGGTTTCTGGAAAAAATTCTGTAATGGTTTTGATTGATGACAAACCAACTTATATGTCGCAAACGGATTTGGTTAATTATTTGGAAAGTATGAGCGCTTCTGATATTTCAAAAATTGAAGTCATTACGACTCCACCTGCAAAATATGAGGCAGAAGGAAATAGTGGAATTGTAAATATTGTAACAAAAAAAATAAAAAATAATAGCTGGAATTCCACTATTGGAGCATCATATACGCGAAGTAAAAGAAACACAGAGCGCTACAATGCGGCTTATAATTTACAAAAAGATAAATGGACAATTCAGACTTCATTGAATGCTGGAGATAGAAGATTTCTAAGAACATGGAACAACGAATTATTTTTCTCTGATGCGCGCAGACATAACATTTCTTACACAGATTATATCAACAAATATCTTGGAGGACGATTCTCTGTTGATTATAAATTAACCGATAAATGGACAATTGGCTCTAAATTTTCGTTCAACAATTCGAAATATAATTCAGAAAATCCACAACAAATGTTTTTCAAGAATTTAGCGAACGAAATTTATCAAACAAATAAAGGAAATTCATTCGAAAATGGTAAAACAAATCAATCTTTGGTCAATCTTTATTCAGAATTTGCACTTGATTCATTAGGTAAAAAGATTTCGTTTGATGCCGATTACGCCAATTATTCATCTCCAATGAATAGAACTTATGCAACCAATTCTTACAAAAATAATCAGTTAATAGAAGATTCTTTTTTTGGTGGAAAAAGTAATTTAAACAATCGAATTGAGAATTTTTCGTCAAAAATTGATGTAGAACTTCCTTTAACAAATTTCAATTGGAGTTTTGGTGCTAAATTTTCGCAATCAAAATCAAATAATTTGGTTGAAGCATATAAAGCAGACGAAAATTACAACTATACATTTGATGAAAATTTGTCGAATCTTTTCAAATACAAAGAAAATAACGAAGCAATTTATTTGAACGGAAGTAAAAAGTTTGGAGAAAAATGGCAGATGCAAGCTGGTTTGAGATTAGAAGCAACACAAACAGAAGGTTTTTCGAGAGAAAATAATCAAACGAATAAAACAGATTATATCAAACTGTTTCCGTCATTTTATTTGTTGCATACTTTTGATAAAAGTAAAAGTTTAGGAATTAATTATTCGCGTCGTATCAATCGTCCAAATTACGAAAGTTTAAATCCTTTTCGAATGATACAAAACGAATATGTTTACAACGAAGGAAATCCTTTTTTGAAACCAGCTTTTACACACAATTTAGAACTTACTTTTACTTACAAAAAATTTGATACTCGACTTTATTATTCAAGTTTGAGAGATGGTGTCAATCAAGCTTCAATCATTGATGAGAACACAAAACATAATACTTTTGTTTGGATGAATTTTGTAGATTCGGATAGCTTTGGTTTGAGCCAAAATATGACGATAAATCCTACAAAATGGTGGTCAAGCGTTACTACTTTTGAAGTTTCTTATTCGAGCGCAAATGTTGCAATTTCTTCTAAGCGATTCAAAGGTTGGTCGAGTTCATTATTTTCGACAAATGATTTTACGCTTAATCAACAAAAAACGATGTTTATTAACTTGATTTATTTTCAAAATTTTGGAGAAACTTTCCAAAATTATAAACTAAAACCTTATGCTCGTTTCAATCTTTCGTTCAAATATTTGATGTTAGATAAAAAATTAGAATTGAGTTTGAATGCAACAGATATTTTCAAAGCGCAAGAATATTTATCACAAAATAACAATGGAATCGTACAAACTTTTGCGAATGTATGGGATACTCAAAGCATAAGAATTGGATTGAATTATAAATTCGGAAGTAATAAATTATCAGTAAAAAATCGCGAAACTGGAAATCAAGATGAAGTAAATAGAATGTAAAAATAATAATAAAAGACGATTTTATAAAATCGTCTTTTATTATTTAAAACCTCGCTTGCACTTGCACACTTCCCGTATGTATTGGCTTATTTTCTTCGGTTTTTCGTCCATCATACGAAATATTCAATTGCAAAAAACTTGTGATTTGCCGTTGGATTTGCAACTGCCAAACAAAATTATTTCCAGCGCGCAAACCTTCCATCATTTGATTTCCAACAACAGATTCTTGGTTTCCGATAAATTTATTGTTGATAAAACTAAAACTTCCCAACAAACTCATTTTATCCGAACCGTTCCATTGAATTTCTGTTCCCAAATCCGACTGATTTAATTGCTCTTCACCCGAAACATTCTTCTTATTTTGATAATTATAAAACAACGACGCAACAAGATTTTTTTCTGTTTGATACGTAATTTTTGGTGATAAACGAAGATTATTTAACTTATATCGTCTACTCAAAAATAATTCAGAATCGCTGTTAATCACCATATATTCAGTATCGAAACTTGCGATTAGATCTTGCAAAATCTTATAACGCGCTTGCAACAAATAACTGTCTGAATCACGGTATTCAGAACCTGTGTAAACATACGTTTGGGATTGTTGTTGATTGTAAATAAAATTCGACGACCATTTATATTGTGTTCCTTGATTGAAGAAAATCGATGAACGAATACTTCTTGTTTTGCCTAAAATTTGAGCCGAATTCGTAAAAGGATTCCATTCCAAAGTCGTTCGTTCTTTGCGTAACGAATTACTTGCCGAGATATTTTGTTGAAACATCCAACGATTCCAAAATTCATTTTCGGTATTAAAAACTTGTTTTGGGCGAAAACGAAACGTAAAATTGAATTGATTTTTATTCGTTTTCAAATACTCGATTGTATTCGTATACACGCGAATATAATTTGCCTGATCAATAAATTCTGCCACTTCAAACTCATCTATTTGCTCAATTCCATCGTCATTATAATCCGTCCATTTGTAAATTCCCATTCCATCCGAAACTTTTACATACTGAAATTCACGCTGCGGTTCCACACCGCTTCCCACTTCATAATCTACATTTAATTGTAAACCTTGATTGAAAAAAGCTTTGTACCATTTTACGCTTCCTGTCATAAAATCTTCGTTCGGCGCATCTAAAAATTGATAATTAACTCGTCGATAATGGAAATTTAAATTTAATTGATGATTTTGTTTTTGTATTAATGTTGAATTAAAAATAGCTCCTTTACTTTGTTGAATATTTTGCCAAGTCCCTAAACGAACCGAATCGTCTTGACGTTGATAAACCGTCAAATCGATTTTATGACCAAGCGAATCTGCAAAACCTCCTTTCAACTGAAATTCATTCCATTTAAAACTTAAATCTGATTTTTGATTTTTTGTCAAATCATCCATGTCATTATTCTCGCCCCAAACTCTCGCTCCAACCCAAAATTTATTTCCAATTTTTCGTTTTCCATCTACCATATAACGCGCAAAATTGGTATTTTGAAGCGTTGCTTTTGTTGATAAAATATTTGCTTGCGCAACGATTTCGTCTTTTTCAGTTTTATAATTTGCATCAAGTTGATTTCTCAAACCTTTGTACAAACCAGTATTTTCAAGATAATCGAATTTATATTGTGCATTAAATTTTTCTTTCCAAGATGAATTGATTTTTGCTGTGATAAAATTCTGATTTACGCCACTTAATTCTTGTTCCAAATTAAAATCTCGTGCAAATTCAACAGCTCGTAAACGCTCTGCACTTTTATAATTTTTATTAATAAAATTCCATTCCGCATAAGGTGTAATTTTCCAATTTTTGAAAGAAAATGTTTTTTCACCATAAACACGAGTTGCTAAACCAGAATTGTTTTGATCATCAATCGATGAAAATAAATTTTGATCATAATTACTCAAACCTAAATTAAAACCAACATTTCCATTATTTCTCAATTGATATTGTCCATTCAACGTATAAATCTGCAACTTTTTAGGCGAAATTAATTGCTTTATTGGTTCATAATCACCTTGTAAAACTCCAGCAATTGCTTCGTTATATTGAAAGACTTTCCCATTTTGATTCGCATTTATTTGTCGATAATTTCCTTGATTAGCGCCAACATACGTGAAAGCCACTTGATACAATTCATCGTTTGGATCCGTCGAATATTCAAAAATATCTAATCCATTTTGATTTACTTTTCGATACAAGATTTTATTCGAATCATACGTCGTTTTCTCTGCAGAAATGGTGTACATTTTATCTGGATCATTCCCTGCATTTGCCAAAATTTGCTTTTCAGCATCTGTCAAATCATTTCCAAGTGAATTATTCTTCGAATCTCCTTGAGAAAAGAAAAAACCTGACAATTTCAATCGTTCCGATTCGTATTCAGCTCCACCATAAAGTAAAACTTGTGAATAATTTCGAGAATTGTACAAATACTCCACATTAATACGCGTATTTGCGGTAATCAATCGGTTTGAAGTGAAAGAAATTTCTCCTGTATTGTAATTAATTACATAATCATTTTGCTCGCCACGCTCCAACAAAACACCATCAATATATACTTTTTCACTTCCCGAAATAATAATCACATACAATTCATTATTCTTTCCAGAAAGCCTGTAAGGACCTTGATTTCCGTCTTGTCCAACAAAATTAACACGCATAAATTCACCTCGTGTAATGCTTCCAGAAGCAAAAATATTGGTCGACGATTTTTCGCTTTTTAACTGAGTTGACAATTGTAAACCTGTTACTTTTTGATTAAATGGATTGAAAAAATCTCGTTCTTGATTGGTATTAATATCAATATGTCCAGCTCTAATTTTCGAATTTTTACTGGCTAATTCGATGTAAACTTTATCAAATTCTTGCAGATTTTGCGTGTATCCATCCGATTCTATTGGCACATTATTATCCGCAATCGCCGCATTTACTGTAATATCATCCGATAATTTTCCTGACAATTCCAAATCCAACGAAGATTGCACAGACGCACTTTGATTATTCCCGAAACGAATTCCACGAACCATCGAACCTTTACTATTCAAACCATCAAAAACATCTTTGTTCGCTTGTTTTGAATTCGGTTCTATTCGATGAAAAATATCAACTGGTTTTGCATCATTAACAATGATATTCGGATTTTTGGCATAAAAAACAGATTCGGCTAATTTTGGATTAACAAAATACTGAATTTTCACCATTTGTTTGGCGATTGAAGAATTGAAATAAACCTCGTTTCGTTCAAAATTTATCGTATAAAATTCTTTTGAAATTGGATTTCCTATTGAATCTAAAATTTGAAATTTTTCTGACAAAATTCCTTTATTTTGCAGCTTTATCGTATCAGAAAGTTGAACAGAATCTTGTCTAAAATTAGGATTTTTCCACCCAAAATGTTGAGCAAAAACAAAACTGTTCACTAACCAAAAACATAGAAAAAATAGAATCCGAAACTGCAAAAGATTTTATTAGAATAACGAAAATTTAAGCTAAAAATTTTACTCGAAATTTAATCACTTTTTTTGAATCAAATAATAGTTTCTTTGGATACGATCGTTATAATTTTTTTGATTTTTTGAAGAATGATTCAAATCAACCACACCAATTTTTTTGATTGAATAATTATTGAAATGATCTGCAAAAAAAGTAGAATCTGACGGACTTGCTAACATTCCAAATTTCTCTTCTTTCGGAAAGATAGTTTTCTTTCCATCGTTAATTGCAGGAATTGAAGTCCCATAATCCAACACTATTTCAGGAACAAAACTTTGCCATTCGTATGTTTTAATTTGATTATGTTGTTCTAATTTTTTTAGATTTTTGGCAGAAGAATATAACTCTTCGGAAAAAGTTAATTTGGAAAGTGGAAATCCAAACGCAACAACTGAGCACATCAATAAAATAGTTAAGTAAAATATCTGTTCGAATGATTTTACCTTTAATCCTTTAAAAATTGAGATTCCTAAAATTAATCCAACAATAGCAAAAGGAATCGACCAAACTAAAAATTCTGACAAACGATCTTTTGTGTAAATAAAAACACCAACTGAAATTGCGATTCCTATTATTCCGTATAAACCAAACGCAAAATTGGTAAAATATCGTTCAGTTATATTTGATAAATTTTTGAATTCTAATCGTAAATATTCGATATAAAAGCCAATATTCATCGCTAAAGGAATTAAAACTGGTAATAAATATCTTGATTTTTTTTCTGGAATTACAGATAATAAAACCACCGATAAAATCGTCCATAACCAAGCAAATTGATAGGCTTTTTTGTTTGCAACTTTATTCTTTAGATAGGGATAAATCAAACTTACCAAAGCCGGAATTGTCCATAAACCAGATTGCGTAAAGAAACTCCAATAATAATAAATTGGGCGAGTATTATAGCTATGCCAATTGTTTACTTCCTTTTGAGAAGCCGCTAAAAAATGTTCTGGATCAAAATATTTCACATACATCATCCATGCAAATCCTACAACGCAACCTAATATTATCGTTAAAATTGTGATTCCTAAATTTCTTCCTAATTTGTATCTATAAACAATAAAATAAGCAATTAAAAACGGTAAAAATAGCGCATACAACGAAACTGGACCTTTGCTCATTATCGAACAAGCTAACAAGAAAAATGCAGCAATAAAGTTGAATAAATTAAATTTTGATGATTGAAATTCTTTCACCAAAAACAATATTGCTCCCATCACAAAACTATGCGTGTACATGTCCCAATTGTTATCTCTCCCTGAGAAAAACACGTAAAATGAAGTGATTAAAACCAATGAAGAATTAACAACTTGTTGTTTTGTTAAATCGAAATGCTTTAATGTTTTATAGAACCAAACGACTAATAAAATGGTAATTAGAACAACTGGAATGCGTAGCCAAAAAAAGTTTTCGAAACCAAAAAAACTTCCAAAAACAGCTGTAATCCAAGTTGGTAAAGGTGGCTTTTCATAACGAGGCAAACCGTTAAGCGTGGTAAAAATCCAATTTCCATCGTGTACCATTTCTCGCGCCGAAATAATGTTTCGAGCCTCCATAATGTTGGTTTGTAAAACGCCAAGATTAACAAACAACATCAAAATTGTTACGATGATTAAAAATAAAACTGAATTTTGCTTAATCCACTGAACCATTTTTCTCTTTTCGTTTGATTAATATATTTCGAGCATAAACGATAAATCCCATAAAATGACCAACAAATAAAACGGGATCTTTTCGAATAATCGCGTAAATTAAAATCAACAATGATCCTGTTAAACTAATGACCCAAAATCCCATTGGTAATTGCGATTCGTGTTTTCGTTCGGAATAAATCCATTGATAGACGAAACGAAATGTAAAAAGTACCTGAGATACGACTCCTAAAGATAAAAGCCACATCGGAATTTTATCGTTTTTGAATAATAAATCTACATCAAAAATTCCGTTATTGAAACCATATAAAACAATAAATGCAGGAAAAATATACAAAAAAATACGTACTATTTTCGGAAATTCTTTCCAATGATTTTGAAGTTGAATATTTCTGATATAGATATAGTACGTCAATGTTTGTCCCAACATAATTGAAAAATCATGACGCAAATAACCATATAAAAATAGCAAAACAGAGGCAAACAAGCTAACTTCCCAAAATAATTTTGGTGTAAGAACTTTCTTGTTCTTTTCGGAAACAATCCATTGTAAAATAAGGCGACTCGAAAAAAGTGCTTGCGCAAGAAATCCAATACTGATGATAACCCAATTTGGCATTATGCTTCTTCTTGAATTTTATAATTGATATATTTTTTCTTCATCCAAACAAATGCAAAACAATCCATTAAAGGACCTAATAAACGGTTCCATAGATTGAATTTTGATTCGCCTGCGATACGTGGAAAATGTTTGACAGGAACTTGAGTAACCGTTCCGTTTTGTAATAAAATCATAGCTGGTAAAAATCGGTGCAATCCTTTGAACATCGGAATTTTTTTCGCTTTTTCAGCATCTATAACTTTTAATGGACAGCCCGTATCATCCATTCCATCATTGGTAAATGCTCTACGAATAGAATTAGCAATTTTAGATGACATATTTTTCACGAAAGAATCTTTGCGATCTGCACGAACACCAGTCACCAAATCAAATTGATCTGCTAACGCTAATAATTTATTGAAATCTTCAGGATCTGTCTGCAAATCGGCATCGATATAACCAACCCATTTAGATTTCACTGTGTCAAAACCAGCTTTTATAGCAGCAGACAAACCATAGTTTTTGTCAAAAGAAATATAATGAAAAGCTTGATTTCTACTACAAATCTCTTTCATAAGAGCCAAACTTTTGTCTTTAGAACCATCATTAATCAATAAAATTTCAGTCTGTTTTATTGACTTTGACAGATATTGATTCATTGTTTCTTCCAATCTTATCAAGTTATCTTCCTCATTATAAATTGGGATAACAATTGTAAACTCTGTTGACATTTTTATATTATTTCAAAGGACAAAGCTATGAAATTATCAAACGAAATTAAAATATTTTTATAGAAGTTAATTTACTCTATATCAAATCAATATAAATTTTATTTAATAATAAAAACAGCTTTTTAAACAATAATTTATCCATTTCTTGAACAAGAATCCCCTTATCTTCATTATTAATCAAGACCACAGCATTTCCTACTCCATAAGGTTTATAACGCTCTAAGAAGCTTTGATCTTTAAACAAACCAATTGTTTTTGTAGGCGCAGCACAACTCAAATGCATCATACCAGAATCAGCTGCAATCACAAATTCGCAACTTTTCATCAACGCTGCAATTTCTCTCACATCTTTACTGTAATAAGTAGGCAATCTATGATTTAACATCGAAATATTTTCGACAGGTAAAATTTCAATTAAATTATATTCTTGCGAATATTTTGGATAAAATAAATTGTAAAATTCTGTCCACCATTCTTCATCATAACATTTTGCACCAGTTGCATACGTAAAAAATGCAAGTGTTTTCTTAGAAGGATCTTGAATCAATTCATTTAACATTTCTATTCCTTTCATAGACTCTTGCTCTGTTAACTGAATATTTAAAGTTGGAATATCTAAATTTCCTTCTTTATTTTTAAATAATTCTAAGAATTTTCTAAACACATAAACTGGATATTGTGCTTGATGAATATGAATTTCTTGATTCGAATTCATTTCAAATTCATTCCCAAAAATTTTATACTTAGAATTCGCAAAAGAAGTTGAAAGTCGTCCTGAAGATGAATTTTTATCAACATTAATGACTAAATCGTAATTCTTTTTTTTGATTTTTAGCCAAACTTTAGCGTATTGAATCAATTCTTTGAAAGGTTTTTTAGGTAATTCAATAATTTGATCAACTTGAGGATAGTTCTCAAAAATAATCGGAGCAACCTTACCTTTTACAAATAAGTCAATTTTAACACCAGGATTATATCGGATAATTTCCTGAATCAAAGGTGTAATCAATAGAATATTTCCTAAACGCTGATTGGGTCTGTTTATCAGTACTCTATTAAGTTCAAGAGGTTTTTCTTTGTCTATCTTTGGCAAATTACCATCACCTATTCCTCCTGTTAATCGACGCATAATTGTACGACGAAAATGATTGACTGATTTTTTAAAATTCATTAAAAAGTGCTCGTTAAAAAAATACCTTTATTGTATTCTTATTTTTCCACGAAACTATGTAAACTATTGGTAATTACGAAATATTTTTTTCATAAAAAAAGATCTCTTATCGAGATCTTTAAATTATTTTGTTTTCGTAGGACGAACTTCTATTTTACTTGGCAAAACATTTGGATTCATTTTCAATAAATCAACTACCATTTGTCCTAAATCTTCGGGCTGAATTTTCCATCCATCCTCCGAATTTGGCACATGATCATTAAAGTTTGAAGTCACAGAACCAGGCATAATCGTTGTACATTTGATATCATAATTTCTCAAATCTAACATCGCTGCTTGGGTAAAACCGACAACGCCAAATTTCGAAGCATTGTAACCCGCTCCATTCGCAAAGAAATTTGTTCCCGCCAAAGAAGCAATCGAAATATAATATCCTTTCGAAACTTTTAGTGCTTCAACAGACGCTTTTATTGTATGAAAAACTCCTGTCAGGTTAGTATCAATCATCGCATTCCAATCTTCTAAAGAAAGTTCATCAACTGGCGCAAATTTTCCTAAACCAGCATTTGCAATCACAATATCCAAACGTCCAAACGCAGAAATAATTTGCTCAATTGCATTTTGTTCATCTTCGAAATGTCTCACATCCGACTGAATAGCCAATACATTTTGATTTCCTAAATAATGACGAGCTTTTTCAACATCATCAATGTTTCGTCCAGAAATTGCCACTTTCAAACCATTTTCTACCAATGATTTTGCAATTCCTAATCCAATTCCTTTTGTTCCCCCCGTTATATAAGCTACTTTACCTTCTATATTTTGCATAATTATTTTAGTTTTATTTTTGGTTCAGCCAATTCCATTTACCATCTTTTCGGTAAATAAATCCGCCTTCTTTTGCGTTATCTTGATGCACATAAATCGCATCATAATCTAAAGTTACGATTTCATTTTTAGAAACTCCATTTAAATTTCGTTTCACTCCATCTTTATAATTCGAATAAAGTGGCGTTCCTTTTGGAATCATCATCAACGTTCCGAAATCATAATTTGTAATTTTGAACGGATCTTTTGCTCCTCCCAAACCATAAATTTGACTTCCCTTTTTCATGTTATTCACAATAAATAAACGGATATTTCCTTTTGTATCAATCATTCTATACAAATAATCAACCACGCCATCTCCAAAAAAATCGCCTTTTATTGCGAAACATTTATAAGCTGTAGCCAAATAAAATTCACTAAAAGCTGGATGTGTAGAAATTTCGGTTTCGAATTGATTGACAAAATTTTGTTGTGTAATTAAATAACCACTAAACGCATACAAATCGCCTTGAACAGAAGAGTCACTAACACCTTCATCCAAAATTAATTTAGACGAGCTAACATCTAATTTCACCCAGTTTCCACTTTTTGCTTTCCCATTATCTTTGATTGCAAACGCTTCACCTTTTTCTGAAATTTTAACGGGATAACCGTACGGAATTTTACCAATTCGTTTTCCATTCGGACTTGTTCTAACTGTCAATCCTTCTTGCGCTATAACTTGATAAATTTCTTGTGAAAACACAATAGAACTCATCATCAAAATGAATCCAACAACTATTTTTTTCATGATGTAAAATTAAAAAGCTTCAAGTAATCTTGAAGCTTTTATATGAACTATTTTAAATTAAAATTTATCAAGAATTCTTAGTCTTTTTATTTTCTTTTACAATTCGATAAGCGATGTAAAGGAAGATCAACCAAACTGGAATTAATTCTACTGAAATTTTAAGTCCTGTAAACCACATAATCACTAAAATTCCAAATAAGAAAATTAGACAAATATAATTACTGATAGGATACAAGAAAGATGGAAATAATGTTTTTGTATTCTCCAAATTCTTTTGTTTTCGGTATTTAAGATGTGTTATCGAAATCATAATCCAGTTAATTACCAACGAAGAAACCACTAAAGACATCAATACATGAAATGCATCTTCTGGAATTATTTTATTAATTAAAATACAAATTGCTGCGAAAAAAGATGAAACTAAAATCGCCATAACAGGGACGTGATTTTTGTTTAATTTTTTTAAGAATTTAGGCGCATTTCCTTGTTCTGCCAAACCATATAACATTCTACTATTACTGTAAACAGAGCTATTGTAAACTGATAAAGCAGCCGTCAAAACAATAATGTTTAGTGCATTGGCAATTAATCTTGAAAAATCAATTGTGTTACCAAAAATATTTAGTTTCAAATGATTCAAATTCTCAAAAACCATTACAAAAGGACTACTTTTATCCGTAATCGTTTCCCAAGGAGCTAACGAAAATAAGATAATTAATGCTCCAACATAGAAGATTAAAATTCTATAAATTACTTGATTGGTTGCTTTTGGAATTGTTTTTTCTGGATTTTTAGCTTCAGCAGCTGTGATGCCAATCAATTCTAAACCTCCAAAAGAGAACATAATAAGAGCCATTGCGGCAAATAATCCGCTAAAACCACCTTCACTATTACCAGATAACCAACCTTTAGGGAAAAAACCTCCATTGTTCCAAAGGTTTTGTATTGTTGCTTGTTCACCTCCAGTTCCGCTTATTAAAAGGTAAGCCCCAAAAATAATCATTGCAATAATTGCAATTACTTTGATGATAGAAAACCAAAATTCAGCTTCACCAAACATTTTTACAGAGCCTAAATTCAATGCATTAATTACAATAAAAAAGAACAAACTTGACGCCCATAATGGGATTTCTGGCCACCAAAATTGTACATAAATTCCGATTGCAGTCAACTCGGACATACTCACTAAAACATAAAGAATCCAATAATTCCAACCAGACGCAAATCCGGCAAAAGATCCCCAATATTTATAAGCAAAATGACTAAAACTTCCAGAAACAGGCTCGTTAACAACCATTTCTCCTAATTGACGCATAATGAAAAACGCAATAATTCCTGCAATTGCATAACCTAAAATAACAGATGGGCCGGCTAAAACAGCGGCAGGTCCAATTCCTAAAAACAAACCAGTTCCAATCGCGCCACCTAAAGCAATCAATTGAATATGTCGGTTTGTAAGACCTCTTTGCAATTCTTTTTCCTCGGTATTTTTTATTTGACTCACGTGTGATGTATTAATTTGTTAAATATATGTAAAAACTATTTTTAAAAAGAACAATTTGAAGAATTGTCTTGTTTGAATTAATATTAAGAAAATGATTTGTAACGCTTTTTTATTCATGTTAAATCATCTAAAACTTGAAAAAATATTCAATTAAAATTTCTAATTTTATAAAAATCAACCTTATGAAAAAACTATTTTTTACTTTTCTATTGACATTATTTACCTCTGTTCAACTTTTTGCAGATGGACCTTTTTTATATTCTTTACCTTTTGGTTCGAGAGTTTATCCTGATGAAACGATCTTAGAAAAAACGAAAGAAAAAGGAATTGATTATTCTACTTTCGAAAAATATATGTTGGATAATAATATAGAATTAGGCAAAAAAGTTGGGCTTCTTTCTGAACTCGAAGTTTATTTTGTGGTGAATGATAATCAAAAATCATATTTTGTTGATTATAAAGAGAAATTTAAAAAGTCAGTTGGAAAGAAATTTGGAACTAAAACTCCAATCAATGAACGATTTTTAATTGCGTTGATGGATGATTACGATATAGAATCTCCTAAAGTAGAAGTATATCAAAAATTTGTTGATGAAAATCCTCAAAGTAAAACGATGCAATTTGTGAATATTTTTGCTTATAATTTTAATCTTATTTGGGATGATGATAAAAAAGATTATTCTTCTATGAATGATTTTATAGAAAAATATCAAGATAATTGTTTGCAAAATTTTGAGAGTTTTAACAACGATACTTCTGCCGATATTTTTTCTGAATTTGAAGAGATTATTGCGTTAGGATACAATTGCGATTATGCTTTGAATGTCTTGCTCCTGCAAATAATCGATTGAATATTCTGAATCAAAAAACAGGATTTACTTTAAATAAAATTGCAAATGCAGAACCAATTCCAAGAATGGTTGTGACGTCAAATGCTTCTCAAATTGGATTGTCGGCTTATGAATGGTTAGGTGAGGAAATGATGTTAATTTCAAGCTTGAAAATTTCGGATGAAGAGAAAACTCTTCTGAATTATTTTGCCGTAAATGAAACATACAATTATATCAATCATGTCAACAATCTATATGTTTTATTTGAAGCGATTCAGAAAATGCCCTCACAATTAGCGAAATCTGCGAATAATAAATCTGTTGAAAAAATTGCTGCAAAAGATAATTGGAAGAAAATAAATCAATTGTATGATGTATTGAAAAAGAATTTTCAAAAAGAGAATGAAATAGCTGTAGATTCTAGCTCAAACCTTGATGATTTGCGTAATTTGATTTATTATTTGTATCTCAATCCAAAAGAATTGTCAAAAGTTTATCAAAACTAATTATAACCGAAATATTAAATTTTTTCAAAGACTTTAATTCGTAAATGTTGTAGATTTTATTTTAAATTTATCTTCTAAATAACAAAAAAATGAAATCAATTTATTTTCTTGGATTGGGAGCTTTAGGAGCAAAATATGCAGCGAGTTTTTATGAATATAATCCAGAAATTGTAAGTGTAATTGTAGATGAGGAGCGAAAAAATCGATACGAAAAATCGCAAATTTTTGTGAATGATAAAGCGTATGATTTTAATTATGTCACAAAAATCGAGGAGAATAATTATCCAGATTATATATTTTTAGTCGTTAAAAGTTCACATTTACAGCAAGCGATAGAAGATATGAAGCCTTTTGTTGGTGAAAACACAATGATTGTAAGTTTGATGAACGGAATTTCTTCTGAACGTGTTTTGGCAGATCATTTTGGATGGGATCGTGTGGTGAATGCAGTTGCATATATGGATGCTGTAAAAGTTGATAATCGCGTGACGTTTTCGAGTATAGGAAAAATTATTTTTGGGAAAATGGATTCAATTAATCATCATAAATTAGTCGATTTACATGAATTGATGAATGTTGCTGAAATTCCAAATCAATTATCGGATGATATTCAGAAAGCGCAGTGGGCGAAATATTTGGTAAATGTTGTCGGAAATCAATTGACGTTTTTGTTGGAGTTTCCATATGGACAATTTCGTACCAATCAACATCTCGAGGTTTTAATGGATATGATTTCTAATGAAGTTCTTGCAGTTGGGAATGCACATGGAGTTGCAATTGGTCAAGAAGAAGTGGATCGAATGAAATCTACGATGAAAATTGTGGATGAATTTGGTAAAACTTCGATGTTACAAGATCGCGAAGCAAAACGATATTCGGAAGTGGATGAATTTGCAGGCGAAATTATCAGTTTAGGAAAACAATATAATATTCCGACACCTTACAACGAGTTCATTTATAATATGGTAAAATCAATCGAAGAAACATATTAAAATAGTCATAAAGTCATTCAATTTTGGATGACTTTTTTATTTGAAATCAATCGCTTTTGGATAAGCAACTTTCTGAATAATATAAATCGATAGCATAAAAAATATACTCATGATTAATGTTGCAACAGGTAAATATTTTATCGAGTCAGAAGGTAAAATCATTGGTAAAATAACCATTGCAAAAGCAGGAGGTAAGCGTAAATCTGTTAATTTCAAAATAAACATTACGATAATCAAATCGATCAAGCCAATGATTAACCAATTATCAAGATAATGCATTGTTAAACAACCAGCCATTGTAGCCATGAACATTACAAGAATACGTTTTAGACGTACGGTTAATTTTAATGTTGGATTATTTAAAGATTCAAAAGAAATTACGATAATAGGTGGAATAGCAGAGAAATGTGCAAAACCGCTAAAATAACAAGCTGTAAACCAAACTACACATAATCCGATTAACCATCTGTTATGGCTTGTATAAATCATTGGAACCGCATTTTCAGTTGGTTTTAGTTTGAATATTTTTATTGATAGAAAAAGTAAAAAGACAAATAGAAATATCGCATATAGAAATACAAAAGATTCTGTATTTGTAACAATTGGTAATAATCCCGTAGCTAATGCTGGCGCAAGTTGACTTTTAAAAATTTTCAAGACAATTAACATCGCAACTAATACCAATGCTAATTTGAATGAAAATATAATTGGTAAAAAATTAATTCCAAATCCTAAAATAGCGGTTATGGATGGAAGTAAAAAAATATGAAATGGTCGTTGTAGCCATTTATTTTCTCGAAACGTTAAAATTCCGACAGATAATGCAGCAACTTCTGGTAAAATAATTTCTTTATCATCATAAATCATTGCTGTTCCAATCATGATTAAAATAAATAGAAAAGCGACAGAGTATGAGACAAAAGATTCTTTATTACCTAAGATAGATTTCATGAAATAAATGTATAAAAAAAACCTTTGCAAATATACAAAGGTTTTTGTCGGGGTGGCAGGATTCGAACCTGCGACCTCCTGCTCCCAAAGCAGGCGCGATGACCGGGCTACGCTACACCCCGATTCGGTCATTCAAAAAAAATGCGGAGAGACAGGGACTCGAACCCTGGCATCGGTTTCCCGATGACAGATTAGCAATCTGCTCCATTACCGCTCTGGCACCTCTCCTGGTTTTTAATAAAACGTGTGATCCAGTCAGGATTCGAACCTGAGACCTACTGCTTAGAAGGCAGTTGCTCTATCCAGCTGAGCTACTGGACCGATCCAAAAATTCATTGAATTTTGTCGGGGTGGCAGGATTCGAACCTGCGACCTCCTGCTCCCAAAGCAGGCGCGATGACCGGGCTACGCTACACCCCGATTCGGTCATTCTTTTACCATAAATCTTTCTATTTTCGGATGAAAATTTTGTCGGGGTGGCAGGATTCGAACCTGCGACCTCCTGCTCCCAAAGCAGGCGCGATGACCGGGCTACGCTACACCCCGATAGATTTCATTATCGTGGGTGCAAATGTAAGGTGATTTTTGAAAATTAACCAAATATTTTTAAGAATATTTTTCGGAAACTTTCATATATGTTTCTAAATCTTTATCTCCTCTTCCTGAAAGATTCAGAATCACAATGTCTTGCGGTTTAAAATTAATTTTTTCTAAAGCAGCTAAAGCGTGAGAAGATTCTAATGCAGGAATGATTCCTTCCTCTTTTGTCAACATAAAAGCAGCTTCCAAGGCTTCATCATCTGTTGCATTTAAGAATTCAGCACGTCCAGTTTTGAACAAATGCGCATGTAAAGGACCAACGCCAGGATAATCTAATCCAGCCGAAATTGAATAAGGTTCAACAATTTGTCCATCTTTATCTTGCATCAATAATGTTCGACTTCCGTGAATAATTCCTTCTGTTCCTTTGATAGTTGTAGCAGCAGTTTCTCCAGATTCTACGCCCAAACCTGCCGCTTCAACCGCGATTAATTTGACAGAATCATCATTTAAAAAATGATAAAAAGCTCCCGCAGCATTACTTCCGCCACCAACACAAGCAATCACGTAATCAGGATTTTCTTTCCCATATTTCTCTTTCATTTGTGCTTTAATTTCTTCTGAAATAATCGCTTGGAATTTCGTTACCATTGCTGGATAAGGATGAGGACCAACTACAGAACCAATGATGTAAAAAGTTTCAGGATTATTGATCCAATAACGAATCGCTTCATTTGTTGCATCTTTCAAGGTTTTACTTCCTGAGGTTGCTGGAATAACTTCTGCACCTAACATTTTCATTCGTGCAACATTTGGTGCTTGACGAGCAATGTCAATTTCTCCCATAAAAACGATACATTCTAATCCCATCAACGCACAAACAGTAGCAGTTGCAACACCATGTTGTCCAGCACCAGTTTCGGCAATAATTTTGGTTTTACCCATTCGTTTTGCTAAAAGAGCTTGACCAATCGCATTATTGATTTTATGTGCACCTGTATGATTCAAATCTTCACGCTTTAATAAAATATTGGTGTTATATCTTTTTGAAAGATTTGGTGCAAAATACAATGGACTTGGTCGACCAACGTAATCTTTTAATAACAAATTAAATTCATTTTTGAATTCGTCTGTATCGATATATTGTGCTAAAGCTTCAGATAATTCTTCACAATTATGATGTAATAACTCTGGGATAAATGCTCCTCCAAATTCACCATAAAAACCTCTTTCGTCAACTTCGTATTTCATTTTGTTTCTTTTTTAATTTTGTTCAATTCGTCCATCAATTGTATCGATAAACTGTTTTACTTCGTCAGTTTTTTTTATTCCTGGTGCTGACTCAAAACCACTATTGATATCAAATCCAATACATTTCGGATGCTGAAAATTTTTCAAGATAAATGCATCTTCAAGTGTTATTCCGCCACTTAATAAAAAGGGTATTGATAACTGATAATTTGTTAACAATTGCCAATCAAATTTCTTTCCAGTTCCTCCGTAATTATTTGATTTTGTATCGAAAACAAAACTATCAATAACTTGTTGATAAGTGGTTAATTGTTGAAAATCTTCAATCGATTTTATGCCAACAGCTTTCCAAATTTTAAAGTCTAAAAAGCTTTCATCAGTTAGTAATCGTTGATGTTTTCGATTGATTAATTCTTCACAAAATCTTGATGTTTCATCACCATGCAATTGCACAACATCTAATTTATATTGTTCAACTTTTTCAAGAATATTTTCAATAGATTCATTCACGAAAACACCAACTTTTTCTGCATTTGGAAAAACTTCAAAAACAGATTCATCTTCTACAAATCGTTTTGATTTTGGATAGAAAATAAAGCCAACATAATCAGGTTCGACTGCTGCAATTTCTTTGAAATTTTCGATGTTATTATTTCCGCAAACCTTTACTTGAAAACGTTTCATTTTGATTCTTTTACAAATTGCTCAAATGCTTGAGATGGATTATCTGCTTTCATAAAATTTTCACCAATTAAAAATGCCTGAAATCCAGCTTGTCTTAATTCTTTTACTGTTTTAGGATCAGAAATTCCACTTTCCGCAACTTTAATTAAATCGGTTGGTAATTGTTTCAAGATTTGTTTTGATTTTTCAATATCAACTTCGAAATTTTTCAAATTACGATTGTTAATTCCAATCAAATCAATGAATTCATTTACCTTTTCTAATTGATCTTCTGAATGTAATTCCAATAAAACTTCTAATCCAATTCCCTTAGCAGTTTTAGCTAAATTATAGACTTCGTCTTTTGTTAAACATTCTGCAATTAATAACATCAAATCTGCACCAATCGCTTTTGTTTCGTACACTTGAAATTCATCAACAATAAAATCTTTACGCAAAACAGGAATATTCAACACTTCTTTTGCTTGTTTTAAATCATCAAAACTTCCGCCAAAAAATTGCTCATCTGTTAAAACAGAAACGACAGAAGCACCAAACTTTTCGTAACCGGAAACAACTTCTTTTACATTTGCGTCTTTGTTAATAAAACCTTTCGATGGTGATTTTCGCTTAAATTCTGCAATAATTCCAGATTTTAATTTATCTAAAATTGAAGCTTTTGTAGATTTAACAGGAAGCAAAAAATTTTCTGAATTTCTAAAACTTTCTATTGATTGAGTTTTCTGTTTTTCTAAAATTTCAATACGTTTTTGCGCGACAATTTCGTCTAATATCGTTTTCATGGTTTCATTAATTTTTGGAATACATTCAATGCTTTTTTACTGTCTAAACTTTCGTTCGCAATTGCTACACATTCGATTAAATCTTTGGTTGGATAAATTGTTTTAAGCGCTAAAGCAGCATTTGCTAAAACAACTTCTTTTTGTGCTTTAGTTGAATTTCCTTCTAAAACGCTCAAAAATATTTTTGAATTTTCTTCGATTGATTTTCCTCCTTTTATCTCATCAGGTTGAAGAATATTTAAACCAAAATCTTTACTTTCTAAAACAAATTCCCCCGAATTATTGAACACTTTTGTAGGCGATGTCAACGAAACTTCATCATAACCAGCCAACGCAGTCGAAATCGAATATTTCACGCCCGAATTTTGCATCACATAATGATATAATCGAGCAGTTTTGACATCATATGTTCCTAAATTTTGAAATTCTGGTTGAACAGGATTCACCAAAGGCCCCATTAAATTGAAAAATGTTTTTATCGCCAAACCTTTTCTAATCGGAGCAACTTTCGCTAAAGCCGGATGAAAGAGTGGCGCATGTAAAAATGTAATTCCAACTTCTTCGAACTCACGTTTTAATTTATCTTGATTAACAGAAAATTCGTAACCAAAATTATCCAACATATTCGAAGAACCGCTTACAGACGACGTTCCGTAATTTCCTTGTTTAATAATTTTCTCTCCAGCTCCAGCCAAGACAAAACAACTCAATGTCGAAATATTAAAAGTGTCTTTTCCGTCACCGCCCGTTCCTACAACATCAATCGCTTGCTTTGGTAAATTAACTTTGATGCATAAATCTAACAACGCTCGACGATATCCTTTTAATTCTTCCAACGTAATGTTACGCATATTAAAAATGGTCATAAATGAAGCTAATTCGACAGCCGAATATTTTTCTTCCGAAATTTCCACCATAATTTGATAGGCTTCATTTTCGCTCAAAGTATAATTTTCGAATAATAAATTTAATAATTTTTTCATCGTTTTAAGCTTCTAACCAATTCTTAATCATCTCATCTCCAAGTGGTGTTAAAATAGATTCTGGATGAAACTGAACACCGCGAACATCATACGTTTTGTGACGTAAAGCCATCACTTCTCCTTTTGGACCAACTGCTGTAATTTCTAATTCTTCAGGAAAATCTTCATTTGAAACTACCCAAGAATGGTAACGTCCAACTTCTAATTTTTTTGGTAAATTATGGAATAACACTTCGTCTTTTATTACTTCAATTTTAGATTCAACTCCGTGAAAAACTTCTTGTGTATTTAATAATTTCCCTCCAAAAACTTCTCCAATTGCTTGTTGACCTAAACAAACGCCAAAAATAGATTTTGTTGAAGCATATTTCTCGATGATTGGTTTCAATAAATTGGCTTCATCAGGAATTCCTGGGCCAGGAGAAAGTAATATTTTATCATAATTATTTACTTCTTCCAAAGTGATTCCATCATTACGAACAACTGTAATATCATCGGCGAATTTCTTTAGTGAATGCACTAAATTATAGGTGAACGAATCGTAATTATCGATAACTAAAATTTTCATAGTTTATAGGTTTTGAGCGATTTCTATTGAGCGACGAAGCGCTCCTAATTTATGATTGACTTCTTGTAATTCATTTTCTTCGACCGATTTGGAAACAACTCCAGCGCCAGCCTGAAAATATAAGGTATTTTGTTTGCTGACGAACGTACGAATCGCAATCGCCATATTGATATCTCCGTTAAAACCTAAATAGCCAATTCCACCACCATAAACGCCACGATTTTGATTTTCGTAACCGTCTAACAGTTCCATTGCTTTGAATTTTGGTGCGCCAGAAAGTGTTCCAGCCGGAAAAGAGTCTGCAAAAACTTTCATCGTATTTACGCTTGGATCCAATTGAGCAGTTACTTTTGAAACCATGTGAATCACATGCGAGAAATACTGAATTTCTTTGTATTGTGCGACTTTTACATCAGCAGAATTTCGACTTAAATCATTGCGAGCCAAATCGACCAACATCACATGCTCTTCATTTTCTTTTGGGTCAGCAATTAATTTTTCGGTCAATTCTTTGTCCAAAGTTGGACTTCCAGTTCTGCGAACTGTTCCTGCAATAGGATGAATTTCTGCATGATTATTATTAATGATAATTTGCGCTTCTGGTGAAGATCCGAAGATTTTATAATTTCCGTAATCGAAATAAAACAAATAGGGCGAAGGATTTACAGAGCGTAAAATGCGGTAAACATTAAATTCGTCACCCGAAAATTTTTGTTTGAATTGACGAGAAGGAACAATTTGGAAAACATCTCCACGGAAACAAGATTGTTTACATTTTGTCACCATTTCTTTGAATTCATCATCTGTTAAATTCGATTGAATTTCACTTTCTACATTAAATGGATATTCAACAATTGATTTGTTATGAACAACACTTTTAATTTCAGAAAATTTAGAATCTATTTCATCATTTTGAAATTCGATGAATTGAATTTCATTGTGAAAATGATTGAACACCACAATATTTTGATAGAACGAATACGAAAATTCTGGAATCGTTGCTTCGTTTCCTTTTGCTGAAAATTTTACTGTTTCAAAATGTGGAATCGCATCCCACGCAATGTATCCAAATAAACCATTTACAAGTAAATCTTCTCCATTTTGAATCATAAACTGACTTGTGAATTTTTTGAATTTTTCTGTCAATTCTTGACCATTCAACGCATATTCTTTTGTTTCTCCATTCGCGTACGTTTCATTCACAATTCCGTTTGTAACCTTAAAAGTTGCGATCGGATTTAGACAAATAAAAGAGTTAGCATCTGTCTTAGAATGATAGTCAGAACTCTCTAATAATAAGGCATTCGGATAAATATCTCGCAATTTCAAATAAAGCTGAACAGGAGTTGTTAAATCGGCTAAAACAGTTTCTTTCTGTATGTTAAAAGTTAAATTCATTTGTTAAATATTTAGGTTTAGAGCACAAAAAAAGGCTTGTCGGTTACGACAAGCCTTTTCTACATATAACTGCATAGAGGTCTCACGAACCAACGTTTTGTTGTTCGATATTCCACCACCAGTTATTTGTAAATAATGTTTTCATTGGGACAAATTTAGAAAGGATTTTGAATTGTACAAATTATTTTTTGATAAATTTTTTAGTTGAGTGAACAATTGATATTTTTGAGTGAATAATAAAAACACAAACAAAATGGAATATAATTATAACAATCTGATTGTTGAAGTAGAAAATAAAATTGCATTAGTTACCTTAAATCGTCCACAAGCATTAAATGCATTGAACAAAGATTTATTAGATGATATTTCAAACTTTTTTACAGACGCAGATTCTGATCCCGCTATTCGAGTAATTATTTTAACAGGTTCTGGTGAAAAATCTTTCGTTGCTGGTGCTGATATCAAAGAATTTGCAAGTTTTGATGGTCGTCAAGGTGAACAATTAGCTGCAAAAGGACAAGAAAATGTTTTTGATAAAATTGAAAATTCTAAAAAACCTGTAATCGCCGCAGTGAATGGTTTTGCTTTAGGAGGTGGTTTAGAATTAGCGATGGCGTCTCATTTTCGTATAGCATCAACCAATGCAAAATTAGGATTACCAGAGGTTACATTAGGTTTGATTCCGGGTTATGGAGGAACGCAACGTTTGCCAAAATTAATTGGAAAAGGTCGTGCAATGCAGGCAATTATGACAGCAGATATGTTTACAGCTGAACGCGCGTATGAAATTGGTTTAGTGAATGAAGTTGTTGAGCAAGCTGAATTAATTGATCGAGCAAAAGAAATTGCGACTAAAATTTCAAAAAATTCTTCTGTAGCGATTCGTCACGCGATTCGAGCAATTAATGCGTCAGATAAAGACAATGGTTTTGAAGTTGAAATTGAAAGTTTCGGAAATTTATTTGACGAAGAAGATTTCAAAGAAGGAACAACTGCTTTTGTAGAGAAAAGAAAACCTAATTTTAAGTAAATTTACATAAGCAAAAAAATCCGCTCAATGAGCGGATTTTTTAATCGACTTTGGCTGCAAAGCAAACCTATTTTTAAATATATTTTTTGATTTCTGCCACCAATTGTTCTTTTGGCCTTGCTCCACTTTGTTTCCATAATAATTCACCATTTTTGAAAATAGCAAAAGTCGGAACTCCTTGCACTTGATATCGTGCAGCTAAATCTTGATATTTATCAACATCCACTTTTAGGATTTTGACATCACCTCCCAATTCTTCTTTCACTTGTTGCAAAATTGGCCCCATCATTTGACAAGGACCACACCAAGTTGCAAAAAAATCTAACAAAACTGGTTTATCTGAATTAATAATTTCTTCAAAAGTCATCGTTTTTGATTCTTCTTGGTTATTTGATTGATTTTTATTTCGGTTGAATAAATTTTTAAACATCTTTATTTTTTCTTCTTAAATATACTAAAAAAGCACTTCCGAAGAAGTGCTTCATAATTAGTTTTACTAATTATTAACCTAACCTATGAAAAATTTATTCTACTGTTAGTGCTACTAACACTTAGATATAATCAAAACAAATACCAAATTTAAAATACTGACAATCTGTTTTTTACATTTAACATAATTTAAGAAATAGGTTAACGCAAATATGTTTTATTTTAAAAATTTCTACTATAATTCACACACAAATTTTGGATTAACTGACTTTATTTCAGCTATCACTGACATTATTTCTTCTTTGGTTGAATTCTCTTCCAATCTTTTCAATTGTTCCGAATTCAAACCAATCATTTGTATAAATATCACTTTACCATGAGGCGTATCAATTTCATCTAAATCATCATCCTTGATAAAAGCCAAACCAACAATGTCCGTTTCCGAATCTGTACGAATTGGACCTCCTAATGGTAAAAATTGGTATTCATCAAACCAAACTTTTGTTTCGTTCACGAATCGTCCCAAATTATTCATTAATTGAACCACCCAAAAAGGATCTTCACCATTATCATCTTTAACAGGTTTCACACGGAAAGAAAACTCAAATCCCCACTTACTAAAATCCGCTCCTACACTTTCCTCAGAATAGTATAAATGAGACATTCCGTAACTCACCAAATGATAATAACCATTGACATCAAAAACCGCAACTCCATCAATTGGATCATCACCTCCTTGAAAAGACATCACTTGAGGCGAATAAAAACGAGGCTCTAAAGTCCCATAAACTTCTTTTAAGCGATTTTCGATCGCAATTGCACCAACCGCTTGATCTGATTTATATTGTTTTTTGTATTCTTCTAAATTCATGATGCAAAAATAGTTTATCCAATCTTAATTCTCAGTTAAAGACATAAAAAAAGAGAGCTTCTTGTTAGAAACTCTCTTTGTAGTAGCGAGGACCGGACTATATTATATTCTCTGTATCTCTCTCTATCACTAAGATTTCTTCATCTATATTTTTTATGTATGCCTAATTGTATGCCTTTAATATGGTTTACTAATAGAAACACCTAATTATTTACCAGGAGTTATAAAAATACTACATTGACACAATTGAATTAACTACCAAGTTCTGAATCTTAACATCTGATTTTATGTAATAGTTTTTAATTATCAAATAGTCATCTGTATTATATCTTTCAATTTCCTTTGTTGATTTAATCAATATACATACTAATATATCCCAATAAAAGATAAACTCTATTTCAATATCTTTAAAATTGTTGCCTACGTAAAGATAACTATCATAACCAATAATTCTATCATTTAATACCTCAACTTCAAACTCAATTTCTTCATAATACATCCCTAGTTTAAATGGTATGTATATTTTGTTCATTTGTATTTCATTTTAAAGAAAAAACCACTCTTTAATTGAGTGGCTTTATATTTCATTAAATGATATCTTATTCTGTTTTTAATTGACCATTTTCGTAATATTCCCTTATTATAGCAATAGGTTGACCATTTTTATAATTAGATTCATATTTTAACTGCCCATTTTTATAATAAACTTTTACTATTCCATCTTCTTTATTATTTTTATAGTTCACTTCTGAAGATAATTCTCCTGATTCAAGATAATACTTTGATAAACCTTCTTTCTTATCATTAATTAAATTCGACACAACCATTAATTTACCATTTTCATAATAAACTTTATGCTCACCTTGCGCTTTACCATCAATAAAATTTCCTTCAAATCTTAATACTCCATTTTCAAAATATTCTTTTCCAACTCCATTAGGCTTACCATTTTGAAATTTAGCTTCAAACTTTAATTGACCATTTTCATAATAAGTTTTATCAATACCTGTAAATGGTTCATTAGAATTAGCTTCATATAGAACCCCATCCTTTTCAACATGTTTTTGTGAATCCTCTTTTTTAGTTTCGCTACAACTAATAACATTTAAGATTATTATTAATATCAATGCTAATTTTCTTTTCATAGTTTTTATTTTTAATTCATAAACATTTCATTTGACAACCCTTCACCTTCATCATTCCTTATACTTTCTAAGAAAACTGTATATCTACTTGAAGTATGTCGTGGTAAGTTTGAGAAATCAGTAATTTTTTTTGAAGTTACAATTATGTACATTGTATTCTTATCACTTTTATCTTTACTTGTTCCTAGTACAGAACAAAATCCTTCTGGAAATGATATTATTTCTTCTTTATGAGAGTTTAATTCGTACACTAAACTATAACCTATTTCTTCTAATAGCTTTTCTTCAGAAATACCATTATGAAGTTTTTCACCTACCAGAGCAGATAAATCAAAAAAATCTTCTGTTAATTGATATTGAAATTTTTGAGGTTCAAATTCTTCTTTTAATACAAAACCCTTATTTCCAGACTCAAACAAGGTATAAAAATATTCATCTTTATTAGGATTGTTATTTAACAAGTTGTCTGCCATTTGTTTACATATTGAAGCTATTCATATATAGTGAGTCTCAAAAAAAATAATCATTTGAAAAAACCTACCAACTTTTTCTATTTTTTCTTACACTTTTATAATTAATCATTTGGCTTTTAATATAATTAGTCATGATTATATTAAGAACTTCGGATTCTTCATCTTTATTCTCAAATAATAATTTAAGATTTATCCTAGAAGATTTGCTTAGATTTTTAGCATTTTCCAACATTAAAAAAGCAACTTCATCACAAATAGTAAAATCTTCTATTTCCTTAACACACCAACACAAATAACCAAAATCATTATCTAGTATATATTTAATATTTTTTCCGTTATATTTTCCAAAATTAACAGAACTATTTAATTGATACTCCATTCTAATCTAAATTCCAAAATACATCGTTCATAGTTTCAAAATCATTTGTACCTGAAACATCTCTCAACCAATCATTACGGTTGTAATGATCATTATCATCAAAACAATTTTCTTCTTCTATTGGTTTATTATATTCTTTTATATAATTGTATATATTCTTAAAATTTGCTTTATTAGAAAATACTATTTCGTAAGTTATTTCATCATTTAATAAATAATTCAAAAAAGAATCTTTTACTATGTTTTTAAATGTGAAGCAGTTTTCTTCAGAATTATACATAATATTAATTTTATCTAAATTTAGATTAAAGTATTCCTCTTCTAAATAATCACTAATTTTAATCTTCTCATCTAAATAATTATAATCAAACAAAAAATTTCTATAATTATTAGTAATCTCAATTGATTTAAATACTTTATATTGAGAATGGAAAAAAGAAGGAGGAAGTACAAACCAATTTAATTCCCGTAAAGCCCATTTTATATATTCAAAATCTATTTTATTTTTAACAATCTTAATC
>NZ_JAOCHX010000023.1:0-55506 GCF_029843245.1 Empedobacter sp. GD03739
ATTGATAATTATATGATATTCAGATTAATTAAAAATACGAAAAGTTATTAGCTTAGAGAAAAATAATATAGGATAAAGTTTTAATAAATTTTGTTGTCAATAGATGTAGATAAGATACTATCACTTATCAAAAATTAGGTTTATTGATAATTTACTTGTTTTGTTATTCTTGAATTAAAATTCTGTAAAATATAGTTTATAATTCTTTAAAAAATTATAAATCAATGTAAAATAAATCCATTATTATTTGTTTTTGTATAAATTATTTGTAGTTTTGCATGCCCAAAAAATGGGTTTAATCCAAATTTAAAAGGAAATTTAATTAGTATGCCAACAATTCAACAATTAGTTAGAAAAGGTAGAAAAAAACTAACCAAGAAGAGTAAATCGGCTGCATTGGAATCATGTCCACAACGCCGCGGTGTTTGTACACGTGTTTACACTACAACTCCTAAGAAACCTAACTCAGCAATGCGTAAAGTTGCACGTGTTAGATTAACAAATGGGAAAGAAGTTAACGCGTACATCGGTGGTGAAGGTCATAATCTTCAAGAGCACTCGATAGTATTGGTTAGAGGAGGTAGAGTTAAAGATTTACCAGGTGTGCGTTACCACATTGTACGTGGAGCGTTAGATACTGCGGGAGTAAACGGACGTACTCAACGTAGAAGTAAGTATGGAGCGAAACGTCCTAAAGATGCTAAAAAATAAATTTAAGGTAAGATGAGAAAGACAAGAGCTAAAAAAAGACCTTTACTTCCAGATCCTAAATTTAATGATCAGTTAGTAACTCGTTTCGTAAACAACTTAATGTACGACGGAAAAAAATCTGTAGCATTCAAAATTTTCTATGATGCGTTAGAAATCGTAGATTCTCGTAAAGAAGATGCAGAAAAAACTTCATTAGACATTTGGAAAGAAGCATTATCTAATGTAATGCCTCACGTAGAAGTGCGCTCTCGCCGTGTTGGTGGAGCTACATTCCAAATTCCAATGGAAATTCGTCCAGATCGTAAAATTTCAACAGCAATGAAATGGTTAATCAAATATTCTCGTAACAGAAACGAGAAATCGATGGCTCAAAAATTAGCTGGAGAAATTATTGCAGCTGCTAAAGAGGAAGGATCTGCCGTTAAAAAACGTCAAGATACTCACAAAATGGCAGAAGCTAACAAAGCATTCTCTCACTTTAGATTCTAATACAAGATGGCAAGAGATTTAAAATACACAAGAAACATTGGTATTGCTGCTCACATCGATGCAGGAAAAACTACAACGACAGAGCGTATCTTATTCTATTCAGGTAAGAATCACAAAATTGGAGAAACTCACGAAGGATCAGCTACAACTGACTGGATGGAGCAAGAAGCTGAAAGAGGTATTACAATTACTTCTGCAGCTGTAACAGTAGATTGGACATTCCCAACAGAACAAGGTAAACCATTACCAGACGCTAAAGGGTACCACTTTAATATTATCGACACTCCTGGTCACGTTGACTTTACAGTAGAGGTAAACCGTTCTTTACGTGTTTTAGATGGTTTAGTTTTCTTATTCTCAGCAGTAGATGGAGTTGAACCTCAATCTGAAACAAACTGGCGTTTAGCAGATAACTATAAAGTTCCTCGTTTAGGTTTCGTTAACAAAATGGACCGTCAAGGAGCTGACTTCTTAAATGTATGTCGTCAAGTACGTGAAATGTTAGGGTCAAATGCTGTTCCTATTGTATTACCAATCGGTGACGAAGCAGACTTTAAAGGAGTTGTAGATTTAATTAAAAACCGTGCAATTGTATGGCATGATGAGAATCATGGTTCTACATTTGATGTTGTTGAAATCCCAGCTGATATGGTTGACGATGTAAGACAATTCCGTGGTCAATTAATTGAAGAAGTAGCTGCGTATGACGAGAACTTATTAGAGAAGTACATGGAGGACGAAAACTCTATTACTGAAGAAGAAGTTCACGCTGCATTACGTGCTGCAACATTAGATATGTCTATCATCCCAATGACTTGTGGATCTTCGTTCAAAAACAAAGGTGTACAATTCATGTTAGATGCTGTATGTCGTTACTTACCATCACCAAGTGATAAAGAAGCGATCCCAGGAACTGACCCAAAAACTGACGAGCCTATCTCAAGAAAACCTTCAGTTGATGAGCCATTCGCAGCATTAGCATTCAAAATTGCTACTGACCCATTCGTAGGTCGTTTAGCATTCTTCCGTGCTTATTCAGGTGGATTAGACGCTGGATCTTACGTATTAAATACTCGTTCTGGTAACAAAGAACGTATTTCTCGTATCTTCCAAATGCACGCTAACAAACAAGAGCCTATCGAGAGAATCGAAGCAGGTGATATTGGAGCTGCAGTAGGTTTCAAAGATATCAAAACAGGAGATACTTTATGTGATGAAAAAGCCCCTATCGTATTAGAGTCTATGGACTTCCCAGATCCAGTAATTGGTATCGCAGTTGAGCCTAAAACGAAAGCTGACGTTGATAAATTAGGTATGGCTTTAGCTAAATTAGCTGAAGAAGATCCAACATTCCAAGTAAAAACTGATGAGGCTTCTGGTCAAACAGTTATTTCTGGTATGGGTGAGTTACACTTAGATATTATCGTTGACCGTTTAAAACGTGAATTTAAAGTAGAGGTTAACCAAGGTGAGCCTCAAGTAGAGTACAAAGAATCATTCTCTCGTCCAGCTAATCACCGTGAGGTTTACAAAAAACAATCAGGTGGTCGTGGTAAATTTGCTGATATCGTTTTCGAAATGGGACCAGCAGATGAAGGAAAAGTAGGTTTAGAATTCGTTTCAGAAATTAAAGGTGGTAACGTTCCTAAAGAATTTATCCCTTCTATTGAGAAAGGTTTTAAAGCTGCAATGAAGAATGGACCTTTAGCAGGATTCGAAATGGATTCGTTAAAAGTTACTTTAAAAGATGGATCTTTCCACCCTGTGGATTCTGACCAATTATCTTTCGAGTTAGCTGCTCAAATGGGTTACAAAGCTGCTGCAAAAGCCGCTGGTGCTCAAATCTTAGAGCCTATCATGAAGTTAGAGGTTTTAACTCCAGAAGAAAACATGGGTGATATTGTAGGTGACTTAAACCGTCGTCGTGGTCAAGTATCAGGAATGGATGATAGAAATAACGCTAAAGTTATTAAAGCTATGGTTCCATTAGCAGAAATGTTCGGATATGTAACTTCATTACGTACATTATCTTCTGGTCGTGCTACATCTACAATGGAATTCGATCACTACGCTCCAGCACCAACAAACGTGTCTGAAGCTGTAATCGCTAAAGCAAAAGGTAACGCTTAATTCAAGAAAAATGAGTCAAAAAATTAGAATAAAATTAAAATCTTACGATTATTCTTTAGTTGATAAATCAGCTGAAAAAATCGTAAAAACTGTAAAAGCTACAGGAGCTGTTGTTAATGGACCAATTCCATTACCAACTCACAAAAGAATCTTTACAGTTTTAAGATCTCCACACGTTAACAAAAAATCTCGCGAGCAATTTCAATTATCAGCTCACAAAAGATTATTAGACATTTATTCTTCTTCATCTAAAACAGTTGATGCTTTAATGAAGTTAGAATTACCTAGTGGTGTTGAAGTAGAAATTAAAGTATAGTTAGCTGTATTTTAAATAAATATAAACCCTGAGACGTGCACATCTCAGGGTTTTTTTATGAGTTGCTATTAAGAATGCTTTGATTGACATTTTTCGCTGTTTGTAAACTTTTGAAAAATAATCAATTGAAAGTTTGTTGTTTACAAATTAATTCATACATTTGCATGCTAATTTTAGAGAAGATCTCTAGTGGTCGAAAGTCCACATTCTCTGAAATATTAAACAAATTATTAACATATTTTAATCAAATGTCAGGTATCATTGGTAAAAAAATCGCGATGACTAGCTTATTTGATGAGAACGGGAAAAATATTCCTGTGACAATCGTAGAGGCTGGGCCATGTGTGGTTACTCAAGTCAGAACCGTAGAGAAAGATGGGTACGTTGCTGCTCAACTTGGTTTCGATGACGCAAAAGAAAAAAACACGACTAATGCTTTAAAAGGTCACTTTAAAAAAGCAGGAACGACTCCAAAGAGAAAGTTAGTTGAGTTTTACGGTGAAGAATTCGTGAACTCTTTAACTCTAGGAGGAGAAGTTAACGTTGAATTATTCAACGAAGGAGAATTTGTAAGTATTACAGGTACTTCAAAAGGAAAAGGTTTCCAAGGTGTTGTTAAACGTCATGGTTTCGGTGGGGTAGGTCAAGCTACACACGGTCAACATAACCGTTTAAGAGCTCCAGGTTCTATCGGTGCTGGTTCAGATCCATCTCGTGTATTCAAAGGAATGCGTATGGCTGGAAGAATGGGTGGTAAACAAGTTACTGTTCAGAACTTAAAAGTACTTAAAGTGGATACTGAGAAAAATCTTTTAATTGTTAAAGGTGCTATCCCAGGTCCTAAAAATTCATACGTAATCGTTAGAAGATGGAAGTAGTAGTATTAAACATCAAAGGTCAAGAAACTGGAAGAACAGTATCTTTAGACGAGGCAGTTTTCGGAATTGAGCCTTCTACACACACAGTGTACTTAGAAGTTAAACAATATTTAGCAGCTCAACGCCAAGGAACGCACAAAGCAAAAGAAAGAGCTGAGATTGCGGGATCAACTCGTAAAATCAAAAAGCAAAAAGGAACAGGTACAGCTCGTGCTGGTTCTATCAAATCTCCAGTGTTTAGAGGAGGAGGTAGAGTTTTCGGACCACGTCCAAGAAACTACTCTTTCAAATTAAACAAAGCACAAAAGAGATTAGCTAAAAAATCAGTTTTATCACAAAAGTTAGCTGAGAATGAAATCAAAGTTGTTGAAAACTTTTCTTTCGAAGCTCCAAGAACTAAAGAGTTCAAAACTGTTTTAACTGATTTAGGATTAGAGAACACAAAATCATTATTCGTATTAGGTGAATCTAATAGCAATGTATATTTATCTTCTCGTAACTTACAAAAAGTTAAAGTTGTTACAACTGAGGAATTAAATGTATTTGATTTAATCAATGCTTCTCAAATCGTATTTTTAGAAGGTTCTTTAGCAACAGTTCAAGAAAATTTAACAAAATAAGACGAAGAAAATGGGAATCATAATTAAACCAGTAATTTCAGAAAAAGCAACTAATAACAGTGAGTTGTTAGGGCAATATTCGTTTTATGTAGACACAAAAGCTAACAAAATTCAAATTAAAGAAGCTGTAGAAAAAACTTACGGTGTATCTGTAGTTTCTGTTAGTACTTTAGTATCTGCTCCAAAAGTAAAAACTCGTTACACAAAAACAGGTTTTCAAACTGGAAAAACAAATAAGTTGAAAAAAGCGATCGTTAGCTTAGCTGAAGGTCAAGAAATAGAGTTGTTCGGATAATTTAAGAATTAAAAAATGTCAGTAAGAAAATTAAAACCTATCACCCCGGGACAACGTTTTAGAGTGGTTAATGAATTTGCGGCAGTAGATAAAAATGCTAAGCCAGAAAAGACATTAGTTGAAGGAAAATCTAAATCGGGTGGACGTAACAACACTGGTAAAATGACAATGCGTTATATCGGTGGTGGACACAAACAAAAATATCGTATCATCGACTTCAAACGTGATAAAGAAGGTGCTGCAACTGTAGAATCTGTACAATACGATCCAAACAGAACTGCATTCATCGCTTTATTATCTTACGAAGATGGTGAAAAACGTTACATTATTGCTCAAAATGGTTTGAAAGCTGGACAAGTAATTGTTTCAGGTGAAAACGTAGAACCAGAAGTAGGTAATGCTATGAAGCTTAAAAATATGCCATTAGGTACAGTAATCTCTTGTATTGAATTACGTCCAGGGCAAGGAGCAGTTATGGCAAGAAGTGCAGGTACTTATGCTCAATTAGTTGCGCGTGATGGTAAATATGCTATCGTTAAGTTACCAAGTGGTGAATCAAGAATGATTTTAGTGGAGTGTAAAGCAACAGTAGGTGTTGTTTCTAACACAGACCATCAGTTAGAAGTTTCTGGTAAAGCTGGTCGTTCTAGATGGCAAGGTCGTCGTCCAAGAACTCGTCCAATGGTTATGAACCCTGTAGATCACCCAATGGGTGGTGGTGAAGGTCGTGCGACAGGAGGTATCCCTCGTTCTCGTAACGGTATTCCAGCGAAAGGTTACAAAACTCGTGACAAGAAGAAAGCGTCTAACAAATATATTGTTGAAAGAAGAAAAAAATAATTTATGGCACGTTCATTAAAAAAAGGACCATTCATCCACTATAAATTAGAAAAGAAAGTTCTTGCTAACGTAGAAAGCGGTAGCAAAAACGTGATCAAAACATGGTCAAGAGCATCAATGATTTCTCCTGATTTTGTTGGTCAAACAATCGCAGTACACAACGGAAAGCAATTTATTCCTGTTTATGTTACTGAGAATATGGTAGGTCATAAATTAGGTGAGTTCGCTCCTACACGTACTTTTAGAGGTCATGCCGGAGCTAAAAACAAAGGAAAAAAATAGTAAAGGGCCATGGGATCTAGAAAAAGATTAAGTAACGAAAGAATCAAAGAAGCTAACAAGCAGGTAGCTTTTGCGAAATTAAATAATGTTCCTACTTCTCCTCGTAAGATGAGATTAGTAGTAGATATTATCCGTGGAGTTGAAATTCAAAAAGCTTTAGGTATTTTAAAATATACTAAAAACCACGCTTCAATCCGTTTAGAGAAATTGTTATTAAGCGCTATCGCTAACTGGCAAATCAAAAATGAAGGAGCTGATGTTGAAGAAGCTGGATTATATGTTAAAGAAATCTCTGTTGATAGTGCACGTCAATTAAAAAGAATTCGTACTGCACCTCAAGGTAGAGCACATAGAATCAGAAAACGTTCAAACCATGTAACTTTGGTTTTAGGAACTAAAGAAGATAAACAAAAAGTACAAGATTAAGAATATGGGACAAAAAACTAATCCAATCGGAAATCGTTTAGGAATCATCAGAGGATGGGATTCTAACTGGTACGGTGGAAATGATTACGGTGATAAAATTGCAGAAGATGCAAAAATTCGTACTTATTTAAGAGCACGTTTGTCTAAAGCCGGAGTTTCTCGTATTTACATCGATCGTACTTTAAAATTAGTTACAGTAACTGTAACTACTGCTCGTCCAGGTATCATTATTGGTAAAGGTGGACAAGAAGTTGACAAATTAAAAGAAGAGTTAAAGAAAATCACTGGTAAAGAGGTTCAAATTAACATCTTCGAAATTAAGAGACCAGAATTAGATGCAATCTTAGTAGGGGATAGTATCGCTCGTCAAATTGAGAATCGTATTTCTTACCGTCGTGCTATTAAAATGGCAATTCAATCAGCAATGAGAATGAACGCAGAAGGAATCAAAGTTCAAATCTCTGGTCGTTTAAACGGTGCAGAGATGGCACGTTCTGAAACTTATAAAGATGGACGTATTCCTTTGTCTACATTCCGTGCAGACATTGATTACCACATTTCAGAAGCTCATACAACTTATGGTCGTTTAGGGATCAAAGTATGGATCATGAAAGGTGAGGTATATGGTAAGAGAGAATTATCTCCTTTAGTTGGATTACAGAAAAAACAAAAAAAATCTGACAACAACAGAAAGGGAGGTGAAAGATCTAATAATAGAAAGCGATAATTTAGTTTAACAACTAACATAAAGAATTAAGTAGATATGTTATCACCGAGAAGAGTAAAGTTTAGAAAAACCCAAAAAGGTAAGATGAAAGGTGTTTCTCACAGAGGAACTCAATTAGCTTACGGGACTTTCGGGATCAAATCTTTAGACGAAGCGTTTATTACAGCACGTCAAATCGAGGCAGCTCGTATTGCTGCAACTCGTTTCATGAAGAGAGAGGGTCAATTATGGATTAAAATATTTCCAGATAAACCAATTACTAAGAAACCAGCAGAGGTACGTATGGGTAAAGGTAAAGGTGCACCAGAATATTGGGTAGCTCCTGTACAACCAGGTCGTATCTTATTCGAAGTAGGAGGTGTGCCAGTAGAGGTTGCAACTGAAGCATTGCGTTTAGCAGCTCAGAAGTTACCTGTTAAGACTAAGTTTATCGTTGCACGTGATTTCCAAAATTAATAATTTCAAAAATTAAGAAAAAATGAAAGCAGCAGATATTAGAAATCTAAGTGTTGAGGAGTTACAAGCTAAAATAGCTGAAGAACAAGCGAACTACGATCAATTAAAATTGACAAACGCTGTTTCTCCTGTAGCAAATCCAATCGGTATTAGAGACTTACGCAGAACAATTGCTCGTTTGAATACCGTGTTAAACGAAAAACAATCATAACAGTAATCTGTAACTGATGGAAAGAAAATTAAGAAAAGAAAGAGTAGGTTTAGTTACATCAAACAAAATGGAAAAAACCATTGTTGTAGCTGAAACTAAGAAGCAAAAGCACCCATTCTATGGGAAATTCGTTTTAAAAACGAAGAAATATACAGCGCACGACGAAAATAACGAGTGTAACGAAGGTGACACAGTGCGTATCATGGAGACTCGTCCTTTGTCTAAAAACAAAAGATGGAGATTAGTAGAAATCATTGAAAGAGCTAAATAAGATAAGTTATGTTACAACAAGAATCTAGATTAAAAGTTGCAGATAACACAGGAGCTCGTGAAGCATTAGTAATCCGCGTTTTAGGTGGTACTAAAAGAAGATACGCATCAGTAGGTGACAAAATCGTAGTTGCGATCAAAGAAGCTACACCTTCAGGAAACGTTAAAAAAGGTGCTGTATCAAAAGCTGTTGTAGTTAGAACTAAAAAAGAAGTTCGTAGAAAAGACGGTTCATATATCCGTTTCGACGATAATGCATGTGTATTATTGAACACTCAAGGAGAAATGCGTGGTACTCGTGTATTCGGTCCAGTTGCTCGTGAGTTACGTGATAAAGAATATATGAAAATTGTATCATTAGCCCCAGAGGTATTATAATAGAACAACATGGCAAAGTTAAAAATTAAAAAAGGAGACAAAGTAGTCGTATTATCAGGATCTAACAAAGGTCAAACTGGTACTGTGTTACGCGTATTCCCTGACAAAGCTAAAGCTATCGTTGAAGGGGTTAATATTGCAAAAAAACGTGTAAAGCCAAGCGCACAAAATCCACAAGGTGGAGTTGTTGAAAAAGAAGCTCAAATCTATTTATGTAAATTGGCTTTAGTAGATCCAGAAACTGGGAAAGCAACGAAAGTAGCGATCAAAGAAGAAGGAGGTAAAAAAGTAAGAATTGCTAAAAAATCAGGAAAAGCTATTTAAGAATGAGTACAACAACATACACACCTCGTCCGCAGGTTAAATATAAAGAAGAGATTGTAGCTGCTCTTAAAGAAGAGTTCGGATACAAATCTATTATGCAAGTTCCTAAATTAGAGAAAATTGTTTTATCTCAAGGTTTAGGTGCTGCTACAGCTGACAAAAAAATCGTTGATTACGCTATCGAAGAGTTAGAATTAATCACTGGTCAAAAAGCAGTAGGAACAATTTCTAAGAAAGATGAAGCAGCTTTCAAATTACGTAAAGGAATGCCAATTGGGGCTAAAGTAACTTTACGTGGTGAGAAAATGTATGAATTCTTAGACCGTTTAGTATCTGCAGCTTTACCACGTGTACGTGATTTTAGCGGTATTTCTTCTACAGGTTTCGACGGTAGAGGTAACTATAACTTAGGTATCAAAGAACAAATTATCTTCCCAGAAATTAATATTGATAAAATCAAGAAAATTCAAGGTTTAGATATTACCTTTGTAACTTCAGCGAACACAGATAAAGAAGCTAAAGCTTTATTATCTAAATTCGGATTACCATTTACTAAAGAAAAATAAGAAGTCATGGCTAAAGAATCAATGAAAGCGCGTGAGCGCAAAAGAGAAGCATTAGTTGCTAAATATGCTGCGAAACGTCAAGCTTTATTAGAAGCTGGTGACTACGAAGCATTACAAAAATTACCTAAAAACGCTTCTCCTGTACGTTTACACAACCGTTGTAAATTAACAGGTCGTCCAAGAGGATACATGAGAACTTTCGGGATCTCTCGTGTAACTTTCCGCGAAATGGCGAACGAAGGGTTAATCCCAGGTGTTAAAAAAGCGTCTTGGTAATTTACCAATAGCTTTAGAAATATTAAATCCTTACTCTTTATTGAGTAAGGATTTTTTTGTTTTTGTAAGGTTTATATTTCTTTGATCAATTCCCTAAAATCAGCTATGTAATTTGGCTGAAGACAAAAATCTGAATTGTTGTAAATTTTATAATTTAAACCAGCATCTTTTGCTGAATTAATTCCGGTGAGTGAATCTTCGATAACTAAAACTTCTTCCTTTTGCTTTTCGCATAATGATAAAGCTTTTAAATAAGGTTCTGCATTTGGTTTGCCTTTTGAAACATCATCTGCTGAAATAGTGTGATCAAAATAGGAATGAAGTTTTAATTGTTGAAAAGCATACTTAATTTGTCTTCTAGAGGAATTGGAAACAAGAACAATTTGAATTTGATTGGCTTTTAAATGTTCCAACATCTCAGCAACGTGGTCATTTAATTGTACAAACTGATGAAAGTTTTCGACATAAAATTTTTCTGTCCAATCGATTATTTCCTCGTACAAATGATTTGTAAAGCGTTGCTGATTTTCTAACATCAATTGGATTGCTTCATTTGTTGTGAAATTCATTCCGTCATTTTCTACCAAACATATCGTATCCAACCGATATATTTTAATGACTTCATCAAACATCAGCTCCCATAATTGTTGACTATTTACGATTACCCCATCAAAATCAAAAAAGATGGCATTTATTTTCTTTCCCATGTGATATTTTCATAAGATGCATTCCAAAACTGAAATTCTAATTCGCTTGCTTTGACAAAAGCTTCTAGCATTTGTTCTTTTATTTTTTCAGTTGCTCCTTCTGCAATCTTATCAACATAACTTTTCGCTTTTTTTACACCTTCACCAAATTCATCTCCACTATAGGTCTCAATCCATTTTTGATATGGATTATTTTCTTTTGTTTGATTTTTGATGATTTCATCACCAACTTCTTTATAAATCCAAAAGCAAGGCAAAACAGCAGCTAATGCAATTTCAATAGGTTCGAATGCAGCTGTACTTTTTAAGAAATGTGAATAATGGTGACAAACAGGTTGTGTTTCGATGATGATGTTTTGCGATAATCCAAAATCCTCAAAATAGGATTCGTGTAAAGCACGTTCAACAATTAATGCATTTTTTCCGAATTCGAAAAAGTCAATGGCTTGTTGATTGTCTTCAGATTTTGATCCAATGGCAGCTAATACTCGCCCAAAATGTTCCAAATATTTTGCATCTTGTAACATGTAAAACTGAAATTTCTCTATTGGTAATGACCCATTTTGCAATTCAATTATAAAAGGCATATTTAGAATATCATTGTAAATAGGCGCGATGGTTTCCCAAGCTTTAGTTGTGAATGTCATAGGTTTTTAATTTTTGTGGATTAAATAAATGATTAAGAGGTCCATTTCCTTTTCCAATTGTTAGGTCTTTACTTCCTAATATTGCTTGTTCAACATATTCTTGTGCTAGTTGTACACTTTGTGTGAGTGAAACCCCCAAAGCTAAATTACACGCAATTGCAGAAGATAGTGTGCAGCCTGAACCATGCGTATTTTTTGTCTCTATTTTTTGAGAGGTATAACTTTGTACAGGTTGTTCTTTTTGAAATAAATAACTGATAATTTTTTCTTGCTGAAGATGTCCGCCTTTTAATAAAAGATTCTGACAACCTAAATTTAAAATCGTTTCTCCATAAGAAAGCATCAATTCAGCAGAATCAATTTTATGATTTACCAAAATACTTGCTTCATCAAGATTTGGCGTGATAAGCGTGGCCAAAGGAAAAAGCTTTTCTATGCAAGCTTCAAGTGTTTCTTCTTTGATTAACCGATGTCCACTTGTCGCAACCATGACAGGGTCATAAACAATCGGTCTATTGTAATTTTTTAATTCCTCTGAAATGATATGAACCAATTCAACACTATGAACCATTCCAATTTTTATTGCATCAGGATAAATATCCTCTAATATGGATTGAATTTGTTCACGAATTGCTTGTGCAGGAATTTCGTAAATATTTTGTACGCCTTGTGTATTTTGAACAGGCAAGGCTGTCAATACATTTGTTGCATAACAGCCATGAGCGGAAATTGTTTTGGTATCAGCTTGTATGCCAGCGCCACCGCTTCCGTCAAATCCGGCAATTGTTAAGACACTATATGCTTTTTGGATGGTATTCATTTTCGTTAATAATTTGTTTTAAAATTTGGGCAGATTTTTTTGGATTTTTGCTTCCGCAAATTGCAGAAACAATTGCAACACTATCTGCACCGGCTTGTATGATTTTAGCAATATTACTTTCATTAATTCCGCCAATTGCAATCAATGGTTTTGATGTTTTAGTTTTCAAAAATTTTAATCCTTCAAAACCCCATTCAGTAATCGTATTGGTTTTTGTTGGAGTCGAAAATATTGGACTTACCCCTAAATGATGTACATATTTCATTTCATCATCATTCAACTGTTTGATAATTTCTAAAGACCAACCAATATTTTTTAGAGCTTGTGCATTTTTGTGAATTTCAGAAGGTAATATATCTGACTGCCCGACATGTATTCCCCAAGGGTTAACAGCGGTTGCGACTTCTAATGAATCGTTAATAATCAAAGGGATATTGTAGTGGTCCGTAATTTTTTTTAATATTGTAGCTTTTGAAATATACTCGCTGACAGTGCAATTTTTTTCCCGAAGCTGAATGATATCAACCCCACCTATAATTGCTTGCTCTGCAACATCTAACCAATGAAGATGCGTACAATCTTTTTCAGAAATAACTAAATACAAAGGATAAGGAAAAGTTGGATTAATCTTCATAAACTGAGATTTTCAAATTTGTTTGAATTTCTTCTGCAGATATATGGTATAACGTGTCATACAAATTCATTTGTAAGGTTCCTGGGCCATTACTTTTTTTCTGTGCCAATTCACCTGCTAAACTAAATATGGCCATGCCGCTAACCGTTTCGAGGAAAGGATTTTTATTAAGGCCAATAAAAGCACCGATGCTAGCTGTTGCTGAACAACCTAAACCAGTAACTTTAGTCATCAATTCATGACCATTTTTAATTTCAATTATCGGATTGTTGGATACAATAAAATCTGAAGCACCTGAAATGCAAACAACAGATCCAATTTTCTGGTTTAAATTGTGTGCTGCTTTTATCGCTTGATTACTTTGATGTGTACTGTCGACTCCTTTTCCCTGAACAGCTTCGAAGGTATCTAAAGTTAAAATTTCTGAAGCATTTCCTCTTATGACAGTAGGATGATAGCGAAGCAGTTCTTTTATAAGTTCATTTCTGAAAGTTGAAATTCCAGCTCCAACAGGGTCTAATACCCAAGGTTTATTCAGTTGATCTGCTTTTTTTGCTGCAATTAGCATGCTTTCTGCCCAATAATCATCAAGAGTTCCGATATTGATGACTAATGCATTTGAGATTTTGACGATATTTTCCACTTCTTTGTGTGCATGTATCATAACAGGCGATGCTCCAATTGCCAAAAGAGCATTTGCAGTATTGTTCATCACCACAAAATTGGTGATGTTGTGAACAAGCGGATTTTTTGTCCGGACAGCATGTAAATTTTGAATAATTAGATTTTCCATTAATTGATAATTTTTTAGATGAAACAATTAATGGCTAAAGAGGATTTTCTTTGAAAATAAAGCGTTGCAAATATTAAATAATTGCATAGATATTGCTTTTCCCTACGTCGGTGTTAACCGTATCAGGTTCAAAGGGACTCTCTCAATTCTTTTCAGAATACCCCTAAAGCCAAATCAAATTTATATAAATTGTTTTGACTTTCAGCTATTTTTTAAGAATAAAAATAGAAGATTACATCAAGAATTAATTGTTGAGATCGATTAAAAAGATAAATAAATATAAAGATTGAGTTTCATGTTTTGTCTTAATCCCTAGTTATAAAACGATTAAAAATAAATTATTTAGATTAATAGTTTGTAATTAAAAAATATGCAATATATTTGCAACCCAAATGCATAGTGCATTTTGGTAAAAGTTTAATTTTAAAAGTAGTGCTTACGCGCTATACTATAGAATTATTTATGTATACAGATCCAATTTCAGATTTTCTAACTCGCGTTAGAAATGCAATGATGGCAGGACACAAAGTAGTGGAAATCCCTGCATCTAAAATTAAAAAAGAGATCACTAAGATCTTATTTGAACAAGGTTACATCTTGAACTACAAATTCGAAGGACAAGATCAACCTCAAGGAACAATCAAAATCGCTTTAAAGTACGACAAAGTTACTAAAGAGCCAGCTATCCGTAAAATCAAAAGAGCTTCAACTCCAGGTTTACGTCAATACGCAGGATCTAAAGAATTACCTCGTGTATTAAACGGTTTAGGTGTTGCTATCATCTCAACTTCTAAAGGTGTGATGACAGATAAACAAGCTCGTCAAGAGAATGTAGGTGGTGAAGTTTTATGTTTTGTTTATTAATCTTTTAAAAAATTAAGAAATTATGTCAAGAATAGGACACGCACATATCAACATCCCTGCTGCAGCAACTGTTGAATTTAAAGATAACGTAGTTACTGTAAAAGGTAACAACATTACAATGACAAGAGAGTTAAAAGAAGGATTTGATTTAAAAATCGAAGACGGAGTTTTAACTGTAGTTCGTCCAAACGATTCTAAAGATAACAAAGCTTTACATGGTTTATACCGTTCATTAATCAATAACATGGTTACTGGTGTAACAGAAGGTTTCAAAAAACAATTAGAATTAGTTGGTGTTGGTTATAGAGCATCTAACAACGGACAAAAATTAGATTTGTCATTAGGTTTCTCTCACAATATCGTTATTGAATTACCTACAGAAATTAAAGTTGAAACTTTAACAGAAAAAGGTAAAAACCCTATTATTACATTATCATCTCATGATAATCAATTATTAGGAATGATCGTAGCGAAAATTCGTTCTTACCGTAAGCCAGAGCCTTACAAAGGAAAAGGAATTAAATTCGTAGGAGAAATTATTAGAAGAAAAGCAGGTAAATCTGCATAAAAATCATTGAAAAATGGCATTATCTAAAGTAGAAAAAAGACAAAAAATAAAAAGACGCGTGCGTCGAAATATTTTTGGAACAGAAACTAAACCTCGTTTATCAGTTTACCGTTCTAACAAAGAAATTTACGCTCAAATTATTGACGATAACAATGGAGTAACTTTAGCTTCTGCATCATCTCGTGAAAAAGGTGTTGCTGTAGAAGGTACAAAATCTGAAGTTTCTGTATCAGTTGGTAAAGCATTAGCTGCTAAAGCTATTGCAAAAGGAATTGAAACTGTAGTTTTTGATCGTAACGGTTTCGTATATCATGGTAGAATCAAAGCTTTAGCAGATGGTGCTAGAGAAGGTGGATTAAAATTCTAAAAAAGAGAAAGAAATTATGTTAGGATTTAAAAACGTAGAAAGAGTAAAACCAACAGGTTTAGATTTAAAAGATCGTTTAGTTGGAGTACAACGTGTTACTAAAGTAACAAAAGGAGGTAGAGCATTTGGTTTCTCTGCAATCGTAGTAGTAGGTGACGGAAACGGAGTAGTAGGTTACGGATTAGGGAAATCTAAAGACGTAGCTTCTGCAATCGCTAAAGCTATCGAAGACGCTAAGAAAAACTTAGTACGTATCCCGTTATTTAACAACACAATTCCTCACGAACAAGAAGCTCGTTTCGGTGGTGCGCAAGTATTCATCCGTCCAGCATCTAAAGGTACAGGGGTAATTGCAGGTGGTACAGTACGTGCGGTATTAGAATCAGTTGGTGTACATGATGTATTATCAAAATCAAAAGGTTCTTCTAACCCTCATAACGCAGTAAAAGCTACATTCCGCGCTTTATTAAGCTTACGTTCTGTAGAGACTATTGCTCGTCAAAGAGGTATTTCTGTAACTAAAGTATTCAACGGTTAAAAAAAAGTAAAATGAGCAAAGTAAGAGTAAAACAAACACGTAGTGCAATCAACCGTGATAAATCTCAAAAAGCTACATTAGTTGCTTTAGGTTTGAAAAAGTTGAATCAAGTTGTTGAGCACGAATCAACTCCTCAAATTGAAGGAATGATCCGTAAAATCTCACACTTAGTAGTAGTAGAAAGAGCTTAATCGCTTTTAACCTTTTAAAAATTATTAAAAATGAATTTAAGTAATTTAAAACCAGCTGCTGGTTCAGTACAAAATAAATTCCGTAAAGGTAGAGGTGAAGGTAGTGGAAACGGTTTGACAGCAGGTCGTGGACACAAAGGTGCTAAATCTCGTTCTGGTTATTCAAGAAAAATCGGTTTCGAAGGTGGACAAATGCCTTTACAAAGACGTTTACCTAAATTTGGTTTCAAAAACATCAACAGAGTTGAGTACACTGGAATCAATTTAGATACAATTCAACAATTAGTTGATAACAACAAAATTACAGATACTTTAAATAAAGAAACATTAGTTCAGTTAGGATTAGCTCACAAAAATGACTTAGTGAAAATTTTAGGTCGTGGAGAGTTAAAAGCAACTGTTAATGTTACTGCTGATAAATTCACTCAAACAGCTCAAGAAGCTATTGTGAATGCAGGAGGTAAAGTAGAATTAGTTAACGCTTAAGAATATATTTTATAGATGAAAGGGTTTATACAGACCATAAAAAATATCTGGAGCATAAAAGAATTGAAGGATAAGTTACTTGTAACTATCCTTCTATTGTTGGTTTATAGATTCGGTTCTCATATTCCACTTCCAGGTGTCGATATTAACGAGGTTAATCGTTTTGTTGCAGACCAAGAAAATGCAAATTCAGGAATTTTAGGATTATTAAACTCTTTTACCGGAGGTTCTTTTAAGAGAGCTTCCGTATTTGCGTTAGGAATTATGCCTTATATCTCTGCTTCGATTGTTATACAATTGATGGGATTAGCAGTACCTTACATCCAAAAACTACAAAAAGAAGGAGAAAGCGGACGTAACAAAGTAAATCAAATTACGAGATGGTTGACAATCGGGATTTGTTTGGTGCAAGCACCAGCATACCTTACATTAGTAACTTCTCAAATTTTACCTTACGATCCAACTTCATCATATGCTATCTATGTAATTCCTCCAACCAACTTTTGGTTCTGGTTCCCTTCAACAATCATTTTGATTACAGGGACAATCTTTGCCATGTGGATGGGAGAAAAAATTACTGACAAAGGTATAGGTAACGGTATTTCAATCTTAATTATGGTTGGTATCCTAGCCGACTTACCAAAAGCAATATTTAATGCATTTGAAGTTGACCCTTCAAACGGTATTTTCTTCTTGATAGAAATGTTAGGGTTAATCCTAGTTATTGCAATGTGTATTATGATTGTTGCAGCGGTGCGTAAAGTACCAGTACAATATGTAAGAAGAGCGCAAACTTCAAGTAGTTCATATATGAGATCAGTTACAGACTCTGTACGTTCATATATTCCACTTAAAGTAAATGCAGCAGGTGTAATGCCTATTATCTTCGCACAAGCAATTATGTTTTTACCAGGAACATTGGCAAACTATTTCTTAGACGAAGGAAGTCCAGTAAAAGCATTCTTCGCGAAAATGGCAGATCCATTTACGTGGGAATACAATTTGATCTTCGGATTACTAATTATTATCTTCACATATTTCTATACTGCAATCACAATCCCAGTAAACCAAATGGCAGAAGATCTTAAACGTAACGGAGGAATCATCCCTGGAATCCGTCCTGGAAAAGAAACTGCAAATTTTTTAGACGAAATTTTATCAAAAATTACGTTACCTGGAGCAATTTTACTAACTTTGCTTGCTGTTTTGCCAGCGATTGTAAAATTATTAGGTGTAGAACAGAGCTTAGCAATGTTCTTTGGAGGTACATCAATGTTAATTATGGTGGGAGTTATCTTAGATACTGTACAACAAATTAATACATATTTATTAAATCACCGTTACGATGGTTTAATGTCTTCAGGTAGAACTTCAAGAGATATCTAATAAGATTTTATTAAAAAGATTTATGGCTAAACAAAAACATATTGAACAAGACGGTACGATTACAGAAGCATTATCAAATGCAATGTTCCGTGTCGAATTAGAAAATGGACATGTTGTAACATGTAACATATCTGGTAAAATGCGTATGCACTATATCAAATTATTACCAGGTGATAGAGTTAAAATAGAGATGTCTCCTTACGATTTAACGAAAGGTAGAATATCTTACAGATACTAAAAGAAATAATAACGACTGGTGGTAGAGTTAATGTAGATACGTTAACTCTATCGGATTATAAATAAATTTACAAAGATGAAAATTAGAGCATCCATTAAAAAGAGAAGTGCTGACTGTAAAATTGTGCGTCGTAAAGGACGTTTGTATGTGATCAACAAAAAGAATCCTAAGTTTAAACAAAGACAAGGTTAATTATTTAGAATTATGGCAAGAATTTCAGGTGTAGATTTACCTAAAAACAAAAGAGGGGTAATCGGACTTACATACATTTACGGGATCGGAAGAAGCAGTGCTTCTAAAATCTTATCTGAAAATAACATTTCAGAAGATACAAAAGTTAGCGAATGGACTGATGAAGAAATCAACGCAATCCGTGCATCGATCAATGAAACTTTCAAAGTAGAAGGTGAATTAAGATCAGAAATCCAATTAAACATCAAACGTTTAATGGATATCGGATGTCAAAGAGGTATTCGTCACAGATTAGGTTTACCATTACGTGGTCAAAGAACAAAAAATAACTCACGTACAAGAAAAGGTAAAAAGAAAACAGTTGCTAACAAGAAAAAAGCCACTAAATAATAAATAGGATCATGGCAAAAAATCAGAAAGTAGTAAAGAAAAGAAAAGTAGTTATTGAAGCTACTGGACAAGCTCATATTCAAGCATCGTTTAACAACGTTATCGTTACTTTAACAAACAAAAACGGTGAAGTTATCTCTTGGTCTTCAGCAGGTAAAATGGGATTCCGTGGATCTAAAAAGAACACTCCTTACGCTGCTCAAGTAGCTGCTCAAGATGCAACAACAGTTGCATACGAAGCAGGATTAAGAAGAGTAAAAGTATTCGTGAAAGGACCAGGTCAAGGTCGTGAATCTGCTATTAGAACAATTCATAACGGTGGTATCGAGGTTTCTGAAATCGTTGATGTTACTCCATTACCACACAATGGATGTCGTCCACCTAAAAAGAGAAGAGTATAATCATTTTTCTCAATTTAATTATTTAATATATTTAATAGTAACAAATCATGGCAAGATATACAGGACCAAAAACTAAAATTGCAAGAAAATTTGGACAACCAATTTTCGGTGACGATAAATCTTTTGAGAAAAAGAAATATCCTCCAGGGCAACACGGACCTAACAAAAGAAGAGCTAAAAAATCAGAATACGCTATTCAGTTAACTGAAAAACAAAAAGCAAAATATACTTACGGTATTTTAGAGCGTCAATTTGCTAACTTATACAAAAAAGCAAATGCTTCTAAAGGAATTACAGGTGAAGTATTATTACAATTATGTGAATCTCGTTTAGATAACGTAGTTTACCGTTTAGGTATCGCAAACTCACGTAGTGCTGCACGTCAATTAGTATCTCACAAACACGTAACTGTAAACGGAGAAATCGTGAACATCCCTTCTTACCAATTAAAAGCTGGTGATGTAATCGCTGTTAGAGAAAAATCTAAATCTTTAACTGCAATCACAAACTCTTTACACGCACGTAGCGAGTACGATTGGTTAATTTGGAACGACGAACAAAAATCAGGAACTTTCACAAAAGCTCCAGAAAGAGTTCAAATTCCAGAAGATATTAAAGAGCAATTAATCGTCGAGTTATATTCTAAATAAACCTTAAAATCAGACTAATAAAATGACTATTTTAAATTTCATCAAACCTGACAAAGTAATCTTAGTAGAGTCTGACTCTAAATTCGGACAATTCGAGTTCCGTCCATTAGAGCCAGGATACGGGATTACAGTTGGAAATGCTCTACGTAGAGTGTTACTTTCTTCATTAGAAGGATATGCGATCACTTCAATCAAAATTGAAGGAGTTGAGCACGAATTTTCAACTATTCCAGGAGTAGTGGAAGATGTTACAGAGATCATTTTAAATCTGAAAAAGGTTCGTTTTAAGAAACAAATTGATGAATCAGATGCTGAAACTGTAACTGCTACTATCTCAGGGCAAGATCAATTAACAGCAGGTGATTTAGGGAAATTTATTTCTGGATTCCAAGTTTTAAACCCTGAATTAGTTATCGCTAACTTAGACGCTAAAGTAAACGTAACAATTACATTTACAATCGAAAAAGGTAGAGGATACGTACCAGCTGATGAGAATAAAAAGGCTTCTGCGCCAATCGGTACTATAGCAATTGACTCAATTTACACTCCAATTAAGAATGTAAAATACGCAATTGAAAACTATCGTGTAGAACAAAAAACTGACTACGAAAAATTAGTTTTTGAAATTACAACAGATGGTTCTATAACACCTCAAGATGCTTTAACTGAAGCAGCTAAAATCTTAATTCACCACTTTATGTTATTCTCAGATGAGAGAATTACATTAGAAGCGGAAGAAGTTGCATCTGGTGAAACTTATGATGAAGAAGCATTACATATGCGCCAATTATTGAAAACAAAATTGGTAGATATGGATTTATCAGTAAGAGCATTAAATTGTTTAAAAGCAGCTGAAGTTGAAACATTAGGCGAATTAGTTTCTTTCGCTAAGTCTGACTTAATGAAATTCAGAAACTTTGGTAAGAAATCTCTTACAGAGTTAGAAGAATTGGTGGACAGCAAAGGTCTTAACTTTGGAATGGACATCGTAAAATATAAGTTAGACGTAGAATAATTTTATTAAAAAATGAGACACGGAAAAAAATTTAACCATTTAGGTAGAACTGCCTCTCATAGAAGAGCTTTATTATCTAATTTAGCTATAGCGTTGATTACTCACAAGAGAATTAACACAACAGTAGCAAAGGCTAAAGCATTACAAACATATGTTGAGCCTTTATTGACAAAGTCTAAAACAGACGATACTAACAACCGTCGCGTTGTATTTTCATACTTACAAGATAAAGAAGCTGTAACTGAATTATTCAGAACTGTAGCTCCTAAAATTGCAAATCGCCCAGGAGGATACACTCGTATCATCAAAACTGGATTCCGTTTAGGTGACGGTGCTGATACTGCAATGATCGAGTTAGTAGATTTCAATGATATCTACACTAACGCGAAAGTAGAGAAAAAAGCAACTACACGTCGTAGTAAAAAAAGTACTAAAACAGAAGAAGCTGCACCAGCTGCTGAAACTGAAAGTACAGAAGAAGCATAATCTATTCGATTATATAGTAAAAGCCTCCCAATTTGGGAGGCTTTTTTTGTATTTATTAATTATGACAATTTGTAATACTTTATAATTTTCTAGATTGACAATAAATTCTTTTCAATCATCTAATTTTCTAGATATGATTGTTTTAAAATCTTAATGTTAAAAAATCAACTAAAATCCTTATTTTTGGATTGATTTTGGCAATAAACCAACTATCAAACATAAAATTGATATGAAAAAATTACTATTCATGATGGCTGTCGCAATGGCAGTTGTTTCATGTAAAAAAGATGATAAAGTCGTAGGAAAAGATAAAGACGGAAAAGAATTAATTGTGAATGAAAAAGGTGATACAGTTGCCAAAACGGAAACAACAGATTCTTTGAATGTTGCTGAAACGCTTGCTGAACCAGAAGTTGTAGCAATAACAAAAGGTGCAGATGACAAATATGCTTACAAATACAATTTGGAGATAGGAAAGACTTATCCAATGACGTTGGGAATCAAAACAACTCACACGGCTTCGGATGGGAAACAATCTCAAAAAATGTCAAGCGAAAGTAAAAAACAAATTGATTATACGGTAAAAGATTTCAAAGATGGTGTGTATACATTAGAAGTGAAATCTAAACAATATAGCGAGAAAATGACAGATCCTTCGGGGAAATCAATTTCGTATGACACAAATGCTGCGAAACCAGCGAACAAAGATATTGCGGTTTCTTGGTCGATTTACAAAGCTATGACAGGAAAAACGTATACAATGAAAGTTGATCAGAAAGGAAAAGTTGTAAGCGTTGATGGATTAGATGAAATTAAAAAATCAATTTTAAATTCTGTAAAAACTCAAGTAAGTGCAGAAGAATTTAAATTCTTTACACAGATTATCGATAATTCATTAAACAAACAAGCAATTTCTTCTCAATTTGAAGAAACGATGAATATTTTTCCTAACAAAACTTTAGCGCTTAAAGAATCTTGGAGCGATAGTCAAAAAATTGATCAAGGTCCAATGAAAGGAAATATTTCGATGAAGAGAACTTTAGCAAGTGTTGAGCCTGCAAATACGACAATTACTGTAAATGGAACGCAAAGTTTGAAAGGTAATGAGTCGCAGCAAGGTGTTACAATGTCTGCGAATAGTAGTGCGAATGTAGATGGAAAAATTTTGTTGGATACAAAATCTGGTTGGATCAACAAAGTTAATTTAACGAAAAAGGAAACATTAAAACGTACAGTAGAAGCGCAAGGTCAAAAACAAACGATGACTGAGTCGGTTACAACTGTCACAACAGTTAACTAAAATGAAAACAATTATTTGGATTATAATTTTAAGTATTATTTTCTTAACGATTTTTAGATTTTTAAGAAAAGTATTTGCAGTGAAAAAGGTTTTTCAAGAAGCAATTAATCAGCAAAGAAACGCTTATAATGAGAGCCAAAACTCAAATGATTCGTACAACGAATCGAAACCAAACACATCTTTCGACAAACCGAAATATAATATAGACGCCGAAACGGTGGATTACGAAATAATCGAAGAAAAAAAGGATGAAAAATAAAAAGAATTTACTCTACGTTCTTATCTCATTGCTGCTTTTTGCAGTGATTGCATTGGTGTATTGTTCACCAGTTTTATCAGGGAAATCTGTTATTCAGCCTGATATTATCAACTACAAGGGTAGTGCGCAAGAAATGTTGACGTATCAAGACAAAACAGGAGAAAATGTCTATTGGTCTGATGCGATGTTTGGTGGAATGCCAACCTATCAAACTGGTGCGAAATATAGTTTTGATATCATCAAAACCATTGATGGCGCATTCAGATTTTTACCGCGTCCAGCAGATTACATTTTCTTGTTGTTTACAGGATTTTTTATTCTTGGCTTAACGCTTTTCAAAAAGTGGCAATACGCTTTAGTCGGTGCAATTTTCTTTGCATTTGGTTCGTATTATTTCGAATTAATTGCAGCCGGACATAACGGAAAACTACATACAATTGGTTATTTCGCGCCTTTGGTTGCTGGAATTCTTTTATTGTATCGCAAAAAATACATTGCAGGTTTTGTACTCACAACATTGTTTATGGGATTGCAATTACAAGCCAATCACATCCAAATGACGTTTTATTTGTTTTTAGCGATGTTGGTTTTTGCAATCGTTCAATTTATTGATAGTTTAAAGAAAAAAGAATTACCAGATTTCTTAAAATCATCTGCATTAGTAGTTGTCGCTGTAATTATTGCAGCAGGATTGAATGCAAATCGATTATTGTCAACTTACGAATATAGTAAAGAAACGACTCGTGGGAAATCTGAGATGACCTTGTTGAAAAAGAATTCGAACGGATTAGATCACGATTATATCACACAATGGAGTTATGGAAAATTAGAAACATTAAATCTTTTTATTCCAAATTTGATGGGGGGTGGTTCGCAAACGAATCCAGAAGATTTAAAGAATTATACATCAGAATTACAAAATACTCAATATAGTCTTGGTGAAGACGAGTTCAATCAGCAAGTTTTTCAAGCTGTGGCAAGTCAACCGAGAAGTGCATATTGGGGAGATCAGCCAGGAACTTCTGGTCCAGCTTATCAGGGAGCTGTAGTCGTTTTCTTGTTTATTATCGGAATGTTTATGGTACGTGGAAAATACGCGACCTATAAAAAATGGTTAGTTGGAGCAACGATTCTAAGTTTCATTTTGGCATGGGGTAAAAATTTACCATTCGTTACGAACTTATTTATTGATTATTTCCCGATGTATGATAAGTTTCGCGCTGTATCATCAATCTTGGTAATTGCCGAATTTACAATGCCTTTCTTAGCAATTTTGACTTTATATTATTTCTTTAATTCTGACGAATCAGATGAATTCAAAAAGAAAGTACTTTATATAGCTGGTGGTTCTACAGTTGGAATTTTAATTATATTCTTCTTATTCGGTGGAATGATTTTTCCATTTACATCAGAGAATGAAAAATTAATGACTGAACAATTAATCGGACAAATTCAGCAAGCAAATCCAAATGCAATCGGACTTTGGGATGGATTGATAAAACGATTAGATGAAGCATTAATTCAAGATAGAATTGCAATGTTTAAAGCGGATACAGTTCGCACATTGATTTTTGTTTTGTTCACAATGGCTTTGTTGTTGGCTTATTTATTCAAGTTTATCAAAAAACCAATTATCGTCATTTTAGCGATTGGTGCATTGGCTTTTATTGATGGATTTACGGTGAATAAAAGATATTTGAACGAAGATAATTTTGTATCTAAATACATTGTTGATAATCCTTTCCCAACGGAAATGTCGCCTCGTTTACAAACCGAAGCTCAGAACAACAATAATGTAGCACAAATTGCTTACAAAGTTCCGTTGAATAATTTATTATCGAACATATCAAAACAAGATAAATCACATTTCCGTGTTTACAATACGGTTTTGAGTACATTTAACGAAGCTGGAACTTCATATTTTGTTCCTTCGATTGGTGGTTATCATGCAGCGAAATTAGGGAAATACCAAGATGTTGTGGATATCTATTTTTCTCAAGATCCACAATTGAAAAAATACGGAATCAAAGATGAAACAGGTTTGATTAATGTATTGAATATGATGAATACGAAATACATTATTCATGGAAGTCCAACGGAACCCCAAGTACAGCAAAATCCTACAGCTTTTGGAAGTGCGTGGTTGGCTTCAAATATCAAATGGACAGAAAATGCAAATGATGAAATCTTAGCGATAAATTCTACACCAATTAATAACACTGTAATTTTACGTAAAGATTTGGTTGAGAATAAAAACATGAATGTTTCGGCAGATACTAATGCGAAAATTGAATTGGTTGATTATTCACCAATGAAGATGACGTATAAATCTTCTTCTAATACAGATCAAATTGCTGTTTTCTCAGAAGTTTATTATCCACATGGATGGACTGCAACAGTTGATGGAAAGGAAGTTCCGATCGAAAAAGCGAATTACGTATTGCGTGCAGTTCCTGTACAAAAGGGAAATCATACAATCGTGATGGAATTTAAACCACAAGTTATTTCTACTGGAAATATGATTGTGATAGTTTCGAATATTTTACTTTTAATCGTTGTGGCTGGAGGTATTTATTTGGGATATAAAAAATGTTCTATAAAAGAGAATTTAAACTTAGTCGCTGAAAAGGCTTAATTTTGGAATGAAAAAAATATTAATCATCACCTATTACTGGCCTCCTGCGGGAGGTCCTGGTGTTCAAAGATGGTTGAAATTCACAAAATATCTTCCTGAATTTGGATATGAAACCTACGTTTACATTCCAGAAAATCCTTCTTATCCAATTCTCGATGAAACTTTAGCCAAGGACATTAATCCAAAAGTTAAAATCATCAAGAATAAAATTTGGGAACCTTATCAGTTAGCAGAAAAACTGAATCCAAAGAATAAAGCTTATAAAGGTGGACATTTCGAGAAAAAAGAAAATCAATCTTTTATGTCGAAGTTGTCGGTTTTTGTAAGAGGGAATTTCTTTATTCCAGATGCACGTAAGTTTTGGGTAAATCCTTCTGCTGAATATTTAAAAAACTTTTTACAAAAAGAAAATATCGATACGATTGTAACTTCTGGTCCGCCTCATAGTCTTCATTTAATTGGCTTGAAGCTGAAAAAACAATTACCAAATCTCAAATGGTTGGCAGATTTTCGTGATCCATGGACTCAAATTAGTTATCACAAAGAATTGAAATTAACTTTTTGGGCTGCAAAAAAACACAAAGATTTGGAACGTGAAGTAATGCAAAAAGCAGATGTTGTTTTAGCAACAAGTTATGCTGATGGAGAAAATTTCAAGAAGATTGGTGCAAAACATGTAGAAGTAATTACAAATGGTTTTGAAGAAGTAAAACAACAAACAGAAAAAGATCAAAATCACTTTCATTTGACGTATTCTGGAGGTTTGGAAATGCTTCGAAATCCTGTTGCATTGTGGAAAGCTTTAGCTGAATTAACTTCCGAAAATCAATCATTCAAAGAAGATTTAAAACTTAATTTTTATGGTTCTTTAGCTGATGACGTCAAACAAACAGTGATTGATGCAGGTTTAGAGAAAAACTTGGTTGCACATGGTTACGTTTCACATCAAGAGTCATTGAACGCTATTAATACAGCAAATGTTTTGATTTTGACCAACTTTGATAATGTTGCATCTAAAGGAATTATTCCTGGAAAGTTATTTGAATATATGGCGACTGGAAATCCTATTTTAGCAGTTGGTCCAGCAGATGCTGATGTTCAAAAAATACTGCATAAAACGAAAGCTGGCGATTATTTTAGCCATCAAGATGTTACTGAAATAAAATCTTTCATCCTTTCTATTTATAACCAATGGTTAAGAAATCCTCTTCAAAAATTTGAAACAAACGAAGACGAAGTTCAACAATTCAACCGTAAAAACTTAACTAAAAAGTTGGTTGACGTGGTAAATAATTTAAAAATAAATTAATACTATATTTGTAGAATAAAAATATTTATAGTAATTTCATCATAATTAACAACCTTATAATGAAATTACTATACTATTTTATCATTTTTATTGGTTGCATTGTATATGCACAGCCACAAATAAAAACTGACGCGACATTCAATTCTTCTAATTACTCCCAAACAAATTTCGAGTTATCTGATTACAATATAACTTACGATTACAAAGTTGTTCGTAATATAAAAAACCCGGAAAAAGCGAAAGCTGGTTTAGCACTTCTACAAATTGGTAAACGTTACAATAAATTCGTCGATTACAATCAAATCGGTACGGATTCTATAGACGAAAAACATAGTCATTTGGGAACAGTTAATGCAAATGATATTAATATTAGTATGGCTCAACGTTTCAAATCTGCCTTTAGATATCAAATTATTATCGATAAAGAAAAAGATCAATTGACTTTTGCAGATAAAATTTATCACGATTCATTTTTTTATAAAGAAACGTTACCAAAATTGGATTGGAAACTACTGAATGACACCAAACAAATCTTGAATTATACTGCAAAAAAAGCGACTGTAAACTACGGTGGTAGAAAATGGACGGCTTGGTACACTGACGAAATCCCAATGAATGCTGGTCCGTATAAATTTTATGGTTTGCCTGGTCTTATTTTAGAGATTTATGATGATAAAGAACATTATCATTTTACAGCAAACGCTAGCAACCAAAATCCTAAACAAATCTATTTAGCACAAGGTGAAAAAACACCTATAAAAGTTAAGAAAACAGAATTCTATAAAGCTGAAAAAGATTATCATGAAAATGCAGCTGAAAGGTTAAAAGGAGTTGCACTTGACGAAAATAAGAAACCTATAACCAATTTTGGTGGAATGCCTTATAACCCTATTGAATTAGAATAAACCAAATATTAAATTATTTGTTTTTATATACTTAAGTTGCAAAAAGATTTGTGTATTATTATTATTATTATTATTATTATTATTATTATTTTTGAATGTACCTAACAAAGGGAAGAGTACAGAGGCAATTGTAGGTTGCAAACTATGATTGATTATTAAAAAACTAAATTACTTAAAAAATGAAGAAAATGTTATTAGCAAGTGCTTTTGCACTTATCGGAACTTTTGCAATGGCAAATGAAACAGAAACTGAAGATAAACAAGATGTAACTTCAGTAGAATGCTGGGATGTATCTGTTGAAAGATGTGGAGTTGGATTTGTATATGAAGATTGTGGTCCTTTAGGAGATGTTATAGATTTTGCTGTAGAACTTTATGAAGAAATGGAAGTTTATTGTAATTAAATAATAAGAGGTATAGCATTAAACTTAGTTAATGCTATACTTTATAAATAGAGTTATGAAAAAAATATTCATATTATTTATTTTATCCTCTTTTTTTATTCAAGCACAAACATATAAAGTTGTATATGACGTGAAATTTGTAACTGATTCTGTAAAAAAAGAAGTAAAATATGAAGAAATGGATTTGTATATTGCAAAAGATAGTACAATTTATATAAGTCCAAAAAAGGTAAACTACGATAATTATCTTCAAGGATTAAATGCTAAAAATACTCAAGAATTTATAACAAATAACACACTAAATATAGCTGCTATAAAAGAAAAATACCCATCCCCAATCATTAATCATACTATAATAAGAAATAATGGAACAAATAAAATATTAAGTAAAGTAAATAGAAATATTTACCTATTAAATCAGCCTATTGAGGAAATAAATTGGAAAATAGAAAATGAGCAAAAAACTCAGCTGGATTTAATTATAAAAAAAGCAACAACAACATATTTAGGGCGAAAATGGACAGCTTGGTACACAGAAGAAATACCAAACAGTGTTGGTCCATACAAATTTGGAGGATTACCAGGGCTTATTTTAGAAATCTATGATGACAATAATTATTTCCATTTTTCTGCAATTGAGATTAATCAAAATAATACAAAACCTGATTTAACAAAAGATTTTACAAAATCAAAAAAAGTGAATTTAGAGGATTACAAAAAAATATATGAAAATAGGGGAGTTGAAATTATACAAAACTTAAAAAGTCTTAATATAACAAGCTCTAATATTTCACCAGCTGAAATGGAAAAAAAGATAGATAATAAATTAAAAAGCGAAAATGTTTTTTTAGAAAAAAGTAATCATATTAATTTTTGAAAGCCCAATTAACACTATTATTTGCTTTATTTTTTCACTTTATTTTTGCACAACTTACTATTTCTGGTGTTGTTAAAAATGAGGAAGGAAAACCTATATCTGGTGCTAATGTTACCATTTCACCAAGTACTTCAGACGAAACGTTGGCATATTTTATTACAAAATCGGACGGTAAATATTCTATCAAAATAGATAATCCATCGCACGAAACCTATGAAATAAAAGTTCGTGCGATGAATTATGCTTTTATATCTGATTTGGTCAACGAATCCTCTACAAATTTTGATTTCACTTTACAAGAAAAAGCTATCGAGCTAAAAGAAGTTAAACTAAAAGAATCTCCTATTCGTAAAAAAGGTGATACCATTGCGTATGATGTTAGTAATTTTAAAGATATAAAAGACCGTTCTATAGCAGATGTGATCAAAAAAATGCCTGGAATAGAAATCGAAAATTCTGGTAGAATCTTGTATCAAGGCGAACCAATCAATAAATACTACATCGAAGGAATGGATTTGTTGGGCGGAAAATATGCATTAGCAAACGAAAATCTTTCTGCAGACGCTGTGGATAAAGTACAAATTTTAGAGAATCATCAACCGATCAAGATTTTAGACAGTTTGGTTTATAGCTCTAAAGCCGCATTAAATATCAAATTAAAAAGCAAAATTACCTATTCTGGTAAAGCAGAAGTTGGTCTTGGCGCTTCACCATTGTTGTATCAGGCGAATATTACACCAATGTTGTTCACAAAAAAGCAACAAATGATAGGTTCTTATCAAGGAAATAATCGTGGAAATGATGTTTCTCGTCAATTAAAAACCTTAAGTCTTGAAGATTTTTTAAATGACTCTGAAAAATTTTCGAACGAAAGTTGGTTATCAATTGCAGGTGTACAAACTCCCAATTTTGATGGCGAACGTTGGTTAGATAATGCAATAAATATTGGTTCTTGGAATCATCTTTTTAAATTAAAAAAAGAGCTAGATTTACGAATTAACTTGTCTTATCACAACGATTTTCAAAAGCGATTCGGAGAAACAAACACACAATATTTTTTACCAACAGGTGATATATTTCTCAACGAAATCAAAAAAAATTATTTGCAAATAGAAAGTCTTAATCTAAAAGCAACATTATCTCAAAATAGTTCTAAAAATTATCTTGAAAATGTCTTGGAATTTAAAGGAGACTGGAACAGTTCGAGAGGAGATCTCAATCAAAATAATAATTTTATTACACAACGATTAACACAACCAAATCGGCAGTTTACCAATCAGTTTAATACAATCAAGAAAGTTGGTAAACAATTAATTACGCTAAAATCTAGTATCTCGTATAAAAGTTATAGTGAAAATTTAAGTGTTTCTCCTGGAGTTTTTACTGATTTTATAAACAACGGAAATGATTATCAAAATGTGTTTCAACAAATTAATTTTGAGAAATTTTCGACAAATAATTTCGCTGAATTTTCAAAAGGAATAAAAGCTTTAACGCTACAATCAAAAATTGGAATTAAGTACACCAATCATACAATGAAAAGTGATTTGTTAGCAGATAATCAACCAATAAATTCTACTTTTACTAACAATACACGCTGGTCAACTTTAAATCCGTATGTAGAAAATAACTTTTCGTACAGAAAGAATCGACTTAATTTTTCTTTTGGAATTCCTTTTCAGTGGTATAATTTAGAGAATAATTCTTTCGGAAATAAAACTTCATACAATCGTTTTTACATCGAACCAAAATTTAATATAGGTTTAGAATTTTCAAAATTCTGGAAAGTATCAACCTCGCATAATTTCTCTAATGATTTGGGGAGTTTAACACGTTTGCACGAAGGATTTATATTGTATCGATACAATTCTATTCAACAAAATGACGGAAATTTTAACGAAGTAAAAAAATGGATTTCTTCTTTACGTTTCGAGTATAAAAATCCGATAAAATCTAGGTTTATCAATTTTGGATATTCGTACAATTGGTCAGAAAATAACTTAATCTACAATTACAGCTATAATGCGGATGCAAGTACAGTTTTAGAAGCTTTGAACTTAAAAAATCATCAAAAAACACATTCTGTTAATGCTAAAATAAGTCAATATTTTTCTAAAATTAAGACAACATTTAATTTAGCTGGAGGTTATAATTTTACAACCTACGATCAATTATTAAATGATGATTTAATCGAAATTCACAATACCATTTTAACTTCTAATTTTGATGCATCTTTCAGATTATTAAGTTGGATGACTTTTGAATATAAATACGGTTTAACAAATTATAAAAATAAGTTTTCAAAGGAATCTGAATCACGTTCAATCACCAATCAAATCCACCAAATAGGATTACATTTTTTTCCTGTAGATCAGCATTATATAAAACTTAATTTTGATTTGTATGTTAATGATGATTCAAGATTAAATCCAAATTCAACTTTCGGAGATTTAATGTATCGTTATTCATTAAAAAAGAAGAAAATAGATTTTGAATTGTCTGCTTATAATCTTTTTAATGAAAAATATTTTTCTCAAAACAGTTTTTCTTCCAATTATGAACAACGATTTATCTATAAGTTGAGACCAACTCAAGTTATGTTTACCACTCGATTTAATTTTTAATTTATCAACCTCATAATTATTAACTTCAAAATTGTATAACTCGATAATTTATTTTAATAAAATATCAAAATCTAACATCTGTCATAAGTGGGTTGAATATATTTTACCTAAATTTATTTTGAAAAAATATAAACCACAGAGAAATGAATGACAATCGTAAGAAAGATGCATTGAATTACCATTCAATGGGTCAACCAGGAAAGATTGCAGTAGTGCCTACAAAACCTACGAATACACAACGTGATTTATCGCTTGCTTATTCACCAGGTGTTGCGGAGCCTTGTTTAGAGATTGAAAAAGATCCAGAAAATGCTTATAAGTACACAGCAAAAGGAAATCTGGTTGCAGTTATTAGTAACGGTACAGCCGTTTTAGGCTTGGGAGATATTGGTGCGGTAGCTTCAAAACCGGTGATGGAAGGTAAAGGTCTTCTATTCAAAATTTTTGCTGATATTGATGTTTTCGATATCGAATTGGATACAAAAAATGTTGATGAATTTATCAATACGGTAAAAGCTTTAGAGCCTACTTTTGGAGGAATTAATTTAGAGGATATTAAAGCGCCTGAGTGTTTCGAAATTGAGAAACGTTTGAAAGCTGAAATGAATATCCCAGTTATGCACGACGATCAACACGGAACAGCTATTATTTCTGGTGCAGCGTTGATTAATGCATGTGAATTACAAGGAAAAAATATTTCTAAAGTTAAAATTGTAGTAAACGGAGCTGGTGCTGCGGCAATTTCGTGTACAGGAATGTATATTTCTGTTGGTGCAACGAAAGAAAATATCGTGATGTTAGACAGTAAAGGCGTAATCCGTTCTGACCGTGATAATCTTGATCCTTCTAAAGCAGAATGGGCAACAGATCGTGATATTTCGACATTGGCAGATGCTGTTAAAGATGCAGATGTTTTTATCGGTTTATCGGCTGCAGATGTTTTATCAGCAGATATGTTGAATACAATGGCAGAAAATCCAATTGTGTTAGCAATGGCAAATCCAAATCCAGAGATTGCGTACGATTTAGCAGTTGCGACGCGTCAAGATATTATTATGGGAACTGGGCGTTCTGATTATCCAAACCAGGTGAATAATGTACTTGGGTTTCCGTATATTTTTAGAGGAGCGTTAGATGTTCGTTCGACGACAATTAATGAGGAAATGAAAATTGCTGCTGTTCGAGCAATTGCAGAATTAGCAAAAGAACCAGTTCCTGAAGTTGTGACGCAAGCATACAATAATCATTCGATCAAATTTGGAAAAGATTATATTATTCCAAAACCTAATGATCCACGTTTGTTACCAGAAGTTTCGGCTGCGGTTGCAAAAGCGGCGATTGAAACTGGTGTTGCTAAAAATATCATTACAGATTTCGAAGAATACAAATTGTCATTGATTAAGCGAATCGGAAAAGAAAGTACGATTATGCGTAATTTGACACAAACGGCAAAATCAAATCCAAAACGTGTTGTTTTTGCTGAAGGAGATCGTTTCGAAATTCTTCGTGCAGCGCAAATTGTAAAGGAAGAAAAAATCGCTATTCCAATTATTTTAGGAAAGAAAAATAAAATTCAACAAATGATTAAAGATTATATGTTGGATTTGGAAGATGTTGAAATTGTTGATACAAATGCAGAAGAAGATTCGGACAGATACAATCAATTCGTTGATTTTATTTATTCGAAACGTCAACGAAAAGGAATCTCAAAATCTGATGCGAAAAAATTATTGAGAGATCGTAATTATTTTGGATCATGTATGGTTGAGTTTGGTTATGCAGATGCAATGATTTCGGGAATGACGAAAAATTATTCGCAGGCAATTCGTCCAGCTTTAGAATTAATTGGAGCGGAACAAGGTCAAAAAGTTGCGAGTATGTATATGATGTTGACAGAAAAAGGACCAGTTTTCTTAGGTGATACAACGGTTAATTTAGATCCAACTTCAGAGGATTTAGTTAACATTACATTGCAATTTAACGAAACAATTAAGAAGTTTAAAATTGAACCAAAGATTGCATTATTGTCTTATTCAAACTTCGGATCAAATAAAGGAGAAACGGTTTCTAAAGTTCAGAATGCAGTGAATTATCTACATCAAAATCATCCAGATGTTTTAGTTGATGGTGATATTCAGGCAAATTTTGCAGTGAATAAAGAGAAATTACAAAGTAATTTTCCGTTTTCTAAATTAGCAGGAACGCATGCGAATACATTAGTTTTTCCAAATCTTGAATCAGCGAATATTTCGTATAAATTATTACAAGAATTAGGAAATATAGAAGCGGTTGGACCAATTTTGATCGGAATGAAAAAACCAATTCATTTGTTACAATTGGATAGCACTGTTCGCGAAATTGTGAATATGGTTACCATTGCTGTAATTGATGCACAACAACATCAGTAAAATATAAATTTAGAATTAAAAAAATCCACTTAAATGATTTTAAGTGGATTTTTTGTATTGTATGAAACCGAGATGATTTAAAAAATAAACTATTTATATTAATAAACACAAAAAAGCCTCGCAATGCGAGGCTTTCCTATTGATAAATGAAATTCTATTATTTAACTTCTTCGAAGTCTACGTCTTCAACACCATCATTTTTTGCTTGACCTTGATCAGCTCCTGGTTGCGCTTGTGCACCACTTTCTTGACCTTCGTTCATTGCAGCATAAATTTCTTGTGAAGCAGCATTCCAAGCTGTATTTAATTTTTCCATAGAAGCATCAATTGCAGCAACGTCTTGAGCAGCGTGAGCAGATTTAACCTCAGCTAAAGCTTCTTCAATTGGTTGTTTTTTGTCAGCAGGAATTTTATCTCCGTACTCAGTCAATTGTTTTTCCGTTTGGAAAATTAATGCGTCAGCAGCATTTACTTTTTCAATTTTTTGTTTTGCTTCTTCGTCTTTTGCAGCGTTTTCTTGCGCTTCTTTTTTCATTCTTTCGATATCAGCATCAGATAATCCAGATGAAGCTTCAATTTTGATTGATTGCTCTTTTCCAGTTCCTTTATCTTTTGCAGATACACTCAAGATACCATTCGCATCAATATCAAATGTTACTTCGATTTGAGGAACACCTCTTTGTGCTGGTGGAATATCTACTAAGTCAAAACGTCCGATTTCTTTGTTATCGTTGAATAATGGACGCTCTCCTTGACCAATTCTTAATGTTACTGCTGGTTGATTGTCAACTGCAGTTGAGAAAACTTCAGATTTTTTAGTTGGAATTGTTGTATTCGCTTCAATTAATTTTGTGAATACTCCTCCTAAAGTTTCGATACCTAAAGATAATGGTGTAACGTCTAATAATAATACGTCTTTTACATCACCTGTTAAAACACCTCCTTGGATAGCTGCACCAATTGCAACAACCTCGTCTGGATTAACTCCTTTAGATGGTTTTTTACCGAAGAATTTTTCTACTTCTTCTTGGATTTTTGGCATACGTGTAGATCCACCAACTAAGATAACTTCGTCGATATCGTTGATTGATAAACCTGCATCAGATAACGCTTTTTTACAAGGCTCCATAGAACGACGTACTAAATCTTCTGTTAACTGATCAAATTTAGAACGAGTTAAAGTTTCTACTAAGTGTTTTGGTCCTGTTTCGTTAGCTGTAACGTATGGTAAATTAATTTCTGTTTGAGCAGAAGAAGATAATTCGATTTTAGCTTTTTCAGCAGCTTCACGTAAACGTTGTAAAGCCATTGCGTCTTTTTTCAAATCTACACCTTCTTTCGCTTGGAATTCAGAAGCTAACCAGTTGATGATTGCATCATCAAAATCATCACCTCCTAAGTGTGTATCACCGTTTGTAGATAACACTTCGAATACACCGTCACCTAATTCTAGGATAGATACGTCAAAAGTACCACCACCTAAATCGTAAACAACGATTTTTTTATCTGAGTTTGCTTTGTCTAATCCGTAAGCTAATGCAGCAGCAGTAGGCTCGTTGATAATACGTTCTACTTTAAGACCTGCAATTTCACCAGCTTCTTTAGTTGCTTGACGTTGAGCATCGTTAAAATAAGCTGGTACAGTAATTACCGCTCTTGATACTTCTTGTCCTAAATAATCTTCAGCAGTTTTTTTCATTTTTTGTAAAATCATTGCTGAGATTTCTTGTGGAGTATAGTTACGTCCATCAATATCAACTGCTGGCGTATCATTGTTTCCTTTTACAACTGAATAAGGAACACGACCGATTTCATCTGCATCATTATTAAATTTAGTTCCCATGAAACGTTTAATAGAATAAATCGTTTTCTTTGGGTTTGTTACAGCTTGACGTTTTGCTGAATCACCAACTTTAATTTCTCCTCCTTCTACGAATGCTACGATAGATGGAGTAGTTCTTTTACCTTCTGCATTTGGAATTACAACTGGCTCGCTACCTTCCATTACAGAAACACAAGAGTTCGTTGTACCTAAGTCGATTCCGATTATTTTGCTCATATTGTTTAGTTATTTTTTATATTATTAATGATTTATTTTAAACTTTTACACATCATCAAAAATGATGCTACACCAGAATAGTCAATCTTTGTGCCAACATAAAAAAAATGACATCCAATAGATTTTAGATGTCAGGTTGTCAGATTATGATTAATGATTTGATTATTTATCGATAAAAAAGTCAGTTTATTGGTTGATAAAATGTCAGCGTTAAGTTATATACTTAAACTCAAACTTTATCTCAGTCTTAGTCTCAATCTCAATCTATGTTGTGAGAAAATAATAATTGTTTTAAAAGTTTGTTTACTCATCAGTTTTAATCAAACTCAAATTTTATCTCAGCCTTAACCTCAGTCTTAGTCTTAGTCTTAGTCTCAATATTACCCAATCTTACTTCCGTTTTCAACTTTTCGTTCGGGATTCAAGAGAATAACATCTTTATTATTTCCATAAACGCCCATCACGAGACATTCGCTCATAAAAGTGGCAATTTGTTTTTTCGGAAAGTTAACCACAGCCATTATTTGTTTTCCAATCAATTCTTCTTTGGTATAAAGCGATGTAATTTGTGCCGAACTTTTCTTGATTCCTAACGGACCAAAATCAATTTCTAATTGATAAGCAGGATTTCTTGCTTTCGGAAAATCATTTGCACTGATAATTGTCCCAATTCTCATATCAACTTTCTCGAAATCTTTCCAAGAAATTGTTTCAGTCTTATTTTCAGGTTTTAGTTCTTCTTTTGGGTTATTTTCTTTGTCGTAAATTGTTTGTAGAATTTTTTCTAAATCCGTTTTTTCATCTGCATATTTCGTTTTCATCTCATCGGGCATTCTGTTGTAATACGTCAAAGCTTTTTCGCCAAATTGCTTGATGTAAAAATCGGTCAATGACGGGACGTTTGGAAATCGTTTATGAAAAATCATTTCTGTATACGCTTGCCATTCGCGTTCTTCTCGCAATTCGATTTGATTTTCGCCCGAACGCTGAAAAACATGTACCATTTCGTGCATCAAAACATTAGAAAGTAAAACCAAATCAAAATCCAGAATGTTACGTGGAACACGAATTGTAATTCCAGTTTTTTCTTCACCTTCTGCAGTCAACAAAAAACCTTTCGGATCGATTTCTTCTCGAAACGTAAAACCTGTAAAAGCACTATGTTTTAATTTCAATTCATCTAAAATTTCGTACAATGCTTCAACGATTAAGTGATTATTTTTTAAATAATTTATTCTTTCTTTAAATTTTTCTGTAATCATAGCTTTTTGGCTTATTTATCAAATATATAATCTTATTTTTGATATGTTTTAAAAATGACTATGAAGAAATTAGTACTATTACTTGGCTTGATCTCGATAACAACAAATGCACAAGTACTTAATAACAAACAAGAGTTTACGCGACAAGATTCGCTTCGCGGAACGAATAATGAATTCCGAAATTGGTGGGATGTCAAACATTATAAAGTAAGTGTAGAGCCAGATTATCAGTCAAAATCGATAAAAGGAAAAACGACAATTACATTTGATAAAACTGCTCCTCAACAATCAGATTTATTGCAGATAGATTTACAAGATCCGATGATGGTTTCGGCTGTAAAATTGAATGGAAAGAAAATTTCTGATTTCAAACGTGATGGAAATGTTTATTTTATTAATGTCGGAAAAAATATCAAGAATACTTCAAATCAATTAGAATTAGAATATAACGGAAATCCTCGTGTTGCAGTGAGAGCACCTTGGGACGGCGGTTGGATTTTTGCAAAAGATGAAAAAGGTCGCGATTGGATGTCTGTTGCGGTACAAGGTCTGGGTGCAAGTGCTTGGTTTCCGAACAAAGATTATTTAGGTGATGAACCAGATAATGGAATGGAATTGGAAATTATTGCCCCAAAAGATTTGGTTGGAGTTGGTAATGGACGATTAGTTTCTAAGAAAGAGAAAAATGGTAAAACAATTTCTACATGGAAAGTTGTCAATCCAATCAATAATTATAATATCATTCCGTATATCGGACATTATGTCAATTTCAAAGATACTTTCGAAGGCGAAAAAGGTAAATTGGATTTAGATTATTATGTGTTAGATTATAATATAGACAAAGCAAAATCGCAGTTTGAACAAGCAAAATTAATGTTGAAAAGTTTCGAACATTGGTTTGGACCTTATCCTTTTTACGAAGATTCTTTCAAAATTGTTGAAGCTCCGCATTTGGGAATGGAACATCAATCTGGAATTGCGTACGGAAATAAATTTGAGAATGGTTATTTAGGTCGCGATTTATCAGGTTCTGGCTGGGGATTGAAATGGGATTTTATCATCGTTCATGAAGCTGGTCACGAATGGTTTGGAAATAATATTACCGAAAAAGATGTGGCAGATATGTGGATTCACGAAGCGTTTACGGCTTATTCGGAAACTTTGTTCACAGAAACTTATTATGGAAAAGATGCGGCAAGCGAATATGTACGTGGAACGAGAAAGGCAATTCAAAATGATATTCCAATTATCGGGGTGTATGGCGTAAACCAAGAAGGTAGTGGCGATATGTACTATAAAGGTGCAAATATGATTCACACGTTGAGAACTTGGATGAATAATGATGAAAAATTCAGACAGATGTTGCGTGGATTAAACAAAGAATTTTATCATCAAACTGTAACTACAGAGCAAATTGAAAATTATATTGCGAAATTTTCTGGTTTAAATTTGAACGCTTTTTTCAATCAATATTTAAGAACAGTTAAAATACCAACTTTAGAGCTTAAACAAAATGGAAATAAAGTTGAATATCGTTATACGAATGTTGTGGATGGATTTGCAATGCCGTTACGTTTGAAAGATTCTGATGTAATCATCAATCCTACGACTAATTGGCAAACAATTAATAATTCAACGATTACAAAAGCGATTGATGTAACAATTAATCCAAATTATTATATCGATTCGCATATTATATATTAAAACTGAATGAGATATTGAAACAAGTTCAACATGATAAGGAAAGTCAACCTGAACTTGTTTTCAGGTTCTCATCCAAAATGATTTATAAAATATTCCAAACAAATATCATCTATTTTTGAACGATGAACACTTAAATTTGTGACATGAAAAAATACATTGCGTACGCAATAATATTAGGTTTATTATTTGCATTTATATGGAAAATACAAATTTTTCCATTACAAATTTTATTACTTATAATTTTAATGTTCATTGAGAATAAGCTTTCAAATGAAGAATTAAGTAATAAAATTTTAAAAATTTCTGGATTATCTTTTCTGATGTTTTTCATTTTTAATTTAATTGTCACTTGGAGTTCAATATCAGATGTTTATAGTGGTATTTCATTAATAGTTAATCCTTTAATATTATCAATTTGTTTTATCATTTATCATTTGATGTTAAATAAAACGGGACAGTTAAAAAAATACATTGCATACGCAATCTTATCAGGATTATTATTAACAGCAGGTTGGCCATCGCATGGTTTTCCATTGTTATTATTTATAGGATTTGTACCCTTGATGTTGACAGAACATCAAATCACGCAACGCGCAGAATTTAAGAAAAAAGGACGTAAAATTTTCGGACTTTCGTTTTTAGCTTTCTTTATTTGGAATGCGATTGTAATTTGGTGGTTGCATTATGCACAAGAAACGGACGCGAATGGAGATTTGCACAATTCGTGGAGCGCTTATTTGATTCCCGTTGTGGCGAATTCGTTGTTTATGTCAATTGTTTTTCAGTTATATCATTTCGTCAAAACCAAAGCTGGTAATTTATATGGATTGGTTTTTCTTCCTGCGATTTGGATGAGTTTTGACAAACTAACCTTGAATTGGGAGTTGACTTGGCCTTGGTTTAACCTTGGAAATGGTTTTGCAAAATATTACGAATGGGTGCAATGGTACGAATACACAGGAACTTTTGGAGGTGCACTTTGGATTTGGTTAGTTAATATTACGGTATTCTATTATTTGACGGCTTATATTAATAAGAAAGAAATGAGGTATCTAAACAAATTAGGTATTTATGCTGGATTATTAATTGCTGTGCCAATTGGTATTTCTTATATTATTTATGCGAATTACGAAGAAAAGGGAAAAGCACTTGATGTGTTAGTTCTTCAGCCAGATCTTGATCCATACAACGAAAAGTATATGAAAGATGGTTTGCAGATTTATGAAGAATTGAAACAATTGGCACTGAAAAATATTAAACCAAAAACTCAATTTGTTGTTGCACCAGAAACAGCCGTACCTGGATCATCTGCTTTGATTTTTGATAATATGTATGATGATTTAATTATACAAGACATTCAGCAATGGACAAAAACTAAAAAAGATTTACATTTTGTAACAGGAGCATCTATTATGCGAATTTATCCAATGCAATCTTTAGCATCGGAAACGGCATCTGTTATGAGAGATGGAATTACGTGGTACGACGCTTATAACTCAGCTTTGCAGATAAGTGGAAACGATTCGATAGAAGTTTATCATAAGAGTAAATTAGTACCTGGAGTAGAAATTTTTCCATATCGAAACATTTTAATGCCAATTATTGGAGAATTTATGCTTAACTTTGGCGGCACAACAAAAACGTTGGGGATTCAACCTCATCGTTCTGTTTTCAAGAATAAAACAAACAACGCTACTGTTGCTCCGGTTATATGTTACGAATCTATTTACGGAGACTATACAACAGAATATGTGAGAGAAGGCGCAAATGTTATATTCACAATGACCAACGATTCTTGGTGGGGCTCTACCGATGGTCATCGTCAATTACTATTATATGGTAATTTGAGAGCTATTGAAAATAGACGCGCTATCGTTAGATCTGCAAATTCAGGTATTTCGGCTTTCGTTAATCAGCGAGGAGATATAATGAAGTCTTTACCATATGGAGAGCAGGGTGCTTTAAATGGTACAATTTTAATGAATAGTGAATTAACGTTTTATACAAAATATGGCGATGTAATCGCGAGGATAGCGCTGTTGGTAATGGGAATTATCTTGGCTTATACTCTTGCGCAGAAGTTGTTATATAAACAAAATAAGAAAAAAATATAAAATTAATAACCTAAAGAGTTGTATAAGTAATATATAATTTGTTACTTTGCACTCCGTTTAAAATAGGACAATACAAAATAAGATGTCAAAAATTTGTCAAATTACAGGTAAGAAGAGATTAGTGGGAAACAATGTTTCTCATGCTAATAATAAAACAAAACGCACTTTTGAAGTGAATTTGTTCAAAAAGAGATTTTTTATGCCAGAAACTGGTGAGTGGATTACATTAAGAGTTTCTGCACACGGTTTAAAAACAATCAACAAATTAGGAGTTGATGAGGCTGTTAAACGTGCACGTAAAGAAGGTTTAATCAAATAATTTAAGACACCATGGCAAAAAAAGGAAACAGAGTACAGGTTATTTTAGAATGTACAGAGCATAAAGAAAGTGGTATGCCAGGAATGTCTCGTTATATCACAACTAAAAACAAAAAAAATACTCCAGATCGTATTGAGTTGAAAAAATACAACGCAGTATTGAAAAAGTATACAATTCACAAGGAGATTAAATAATAAAATTTTAGACGATGGCAAAGAAAACGGTAGCAACCCTACAAACTGGGTCTAAAAAAATGACCAAAGTTATCAAAATGGTAAAATCTCCAAAATCTGGAGCTTACGTATTTGTTGAAAAAGTAGTTAACGCTGATGAAGCAGATTCTTTCTTCACGAAATAATCAAATCATCTCCTTAACAAAAAATATTTAAGGTTAATTGAGCTGCCTCGTTTTCAGGGCGGCTTTTTTATTTCCTTATATTTTATGTATCTTCGTACAAAATTTTAAGAAATTTAGCTTATTAATGAGTTGGTTCAAAAAGATATTAGGTAAAGAAAGCAAAGAAAAATTAGATGAAGGATTAGAAAAATCTAAAACTTCTCTATTTGATAAAATCAGTCGCGCTGTAGTAGGTAAATCTAAAGTAGACGATGAGGTTTTAGATGATTTAGAAGAAGTATTGATTTCTTCTGATGTCGGTGTTGAAACAACGATCAAAATTATTCGTCGAATAGAAGAACGTGTAGAACGTGATAAATATGTTTCGACTTCTGAGCTAGATTTAATTCTTCGCGAAGAAATTGCAGGCTTACTTTCCGAAAATAATATCGAAGATACAAATGGTTTTTCGATTCCAAAGAAAGATGTACCATATGTTATTATGGTGGTCGGAGTAAATGGAGTTGGTAAAACAACGACGATTGGTAAATTGGCTTCTCAGTTCAAATCACAAGGACTTAAAGTGGTTCTTGGTGCAGCAGATACATTTCGTGCAGCGGCTGTAGATCAATTAGTAATTTGGTCGGAGCGCGCAGGTGTACCAATTGTAAAACAAGCGATGGGTTCTGATCCTGCTTCGGTTGCATTTGATACCATTCAGTCGGCAGTTGCCCAAAATGCAGATGTTGTTTTGATTGACACAGCAGGACGTTTGCATAACAAAATTAACTTGATGAATGAGTTGACAAAAATAAAACGTGTGATGCAAAAGGTAATTCCAGATGCGCCTCACGAAGTTTTATTAGTGTTAGATGGTTCTACAGGTCAAAATGCTTTTGAACAAGCGAAACAATTTACACAAGCAACAGAAGTTTCTTCTTTAGCGGTTACAAAATTAGATGGAACAGCAAAAGGAGGAGTAGTAATTGGGATTTCAGATCAATTTCAGATTCCAGTAAAATACATTGGTGTTGGTGAAGGAATCAATGATTTACAAGCTTTCAATAAAATGGAGTTTGTCGATTCTTTTTTCAAACGAAATAATTAAGAAATTTAATTCCTATAAAAATATAAATCCTTCAAGTTTTTCTTGAAGGATTTTTTTATGATATAGTTTTAATAAATCACCTTAATATATTCTTTATAAAACTTTTTGTTTTTATTTTCTTTCTTCGAAATGGTTTTTAGAAACTCGTTTAAATATTCTCTAAAAGGAGAATCTTTCGCTAAAGCATCTTGTTTTTTGCTTGTCAAAATCTGAACAGTTCCATACATTTCTTCATCATTTTCTACACTCGATGCAATCAAAGTAAAAGTTTCATTTGATTCATTAATGATATTTTTATTTGACCAAACTAACAACGGTTGATTGTTTTCAGTGTACAAAACATTGTCCCATTTTCCTAACCAATCGTATAGCATTTTTTTCGTAACTAAAGGCGTTTGAAAACTTTCGACACGATATTCTGTCAACGAACGTTCGGCTTGCTCTTGCGCATATAATAAATTGAAACTTGTAAAAAGTGCGATAAAAAGAAATAATTTTTTCAAACGAAATAATCTTGTTTAGCGTAAAGTTATCAAAAATAATTGCAATTCTTATGTAACTTATTTGTTCTTCATGCGTCATATAAATATACACTAACTCTTAATAGAAGAATTAACCATGAAGAAATTTTTTGTACTTGCTGTTACATTATCAGGAATTTTTGCTTTTGGACAAGATGAAAAGCAGGACTCAACCGACTATAATCCAATCGAAATAAAAGAAGTTTTAGTTCAATCGCAACGCAAAAAAATGTTTGCGGACAAAACAGTTTATACCTTCGATAAAGAAGCGTTGGAAAAAGCGCGTTACGCAAAAGATTTGTTAAATACGTTACCAGAATTACAAGTTGATCCAATTTCGAATACGATACAAAGTACAAAAGGTGGAACGACTTTGTTATTGATTAATGGAATTGAGGCAACAGATAATCAAATTCGTGCTGTGAAACCGCAAGATGTGGTGCGTGTTGAGTATTTTGATATTCCGCCAGCGCGTTATGCAAATCGTGCAGATCAAGTGGTGAATTTGATTACGCGTAATCCAGAAAATGGTTATGTATATGGTGCGGATCTCACTTCGGCGTTTACAACAGGTTTTATAAATGGTTCTGCTTATGCGAATTTTACGAAAGGAAAAAGTAACTTTGGATTAGAGTATAACATTTATCTGAGAGATTATAAAGATCGTACTTCGATGAATATTTATGATTATAACTTAAATAATATTCATTACAGAACAGAAAATCAGCGCAACGAATATTTTGGATATACGGATCAAACAATTGCATTGCGATATACCAATTCGGATTCGGATAAATATGCTTTTCAAGCAAAGTTGGATATGAATATCAGTTCGAGTTTTGCTTATGCGAATGGAACAAGTTTGTTCTATCAAAATAGTTTATTAAACAATCATTCAACCTATAAACATTCTAATTCTAATTATTCAAAACCAACATTAGATCTTTATTATTCGAGAAAATTAGGAAAGAAAGATGAGTTAAGTTTAAATGTAGTTGGATCGATGTATACAACGAAATCGATTGACGAAACGCGCGAATGGGAAACAATTTCTGGTGCTGAACAATATAATTATTTGACAAATTTAGAAGCTGATCAAAAAGGAATTGTAGGAGAAATAGCGTATACACATAGTTTCGAGAAAGGAAAATTAAATTCTGGTTATCGAATTTCGAATAATTCAATTGATAATAAATTAGAAAACTTAAATGGTCCTTCGAATAATAAAGTAAATTATTTAGAACAATATATCTATTCTGAATATTCTGGAAAAGCGAAAAAGTTGTCATATCGTTTGGGTGTTGGATTAACGAATGTTCATAACAAGAATGAAGATACAAACACAGATACGTGGACGTTTACACCAAAATTAGTATTGGGTTATGAATTAGCGAAGAATCAAAATTTACGTTTTTCGAGTTCATACAAACCAACCAGTCCTTGGAATTCGGCATTGAGTAAAAACGTGATTCAGGTTGTAGAAAACATTACACAAGAAGGAAATCCGTATTTAACCATTCAGAAATCGTTTGGAAATAATTTGATTTACTCTTTCAATTCAAAATATTTTGATTTAAATACAAATGCATTTTATCATTATACAAAAGATCCAATTAATCAATTGTATTTGCAAAATATCATAAATGGAAATGTAGAAGGATATAAATTAACCTACGAAAATGCTCAAAATTCGCAACGTTACGGTGTTCAAATTACAGGTTCTATCAAACCTTTCGGAACAGATATTTTAGCTGTTAAAGTAAATATAGCACCAGCAACAGAGCGTTTTAAAACGAAAGATGGTAGAATTTTGAAGAATGATTATATCGGAAATTATTTTGCATTATCATCTGTTTACAAAAACTTTCGTGTAGATTATCAATTTAATATTCCGTATTACACGTTGGGCGGAGCTTTGTTGTATACACAAGAAAACATGAACCATGCTTTTGCGAGTTATAAGTACAATAATTGGACTTTTTCTACTGGAATGTATTGGATTGGAATGCCATCGACTTACAAGCAAAAAACGATGGATAAACAATATGTGGATTATTCTCGTGTAGGGAAAATTTGGGACAACAAATCGATGTTTGTTGTTGGTTTGAGCTTTGATTTTGCTAAAGGTAAGAAAACAAATATCAACCGAAAATTAGAAAATGAAACTGCTGGAGCAGCAACGTTTTAATAAATAAACTAAAAGAGAATCCTTAGGATTCTCTTTTAGTTTATTTATAATTTAGATGCAATGTTGAAACGAGCTCAACAAGAAATAAAGTAAATGTCATTCCGACGAATGTAGGAATCTATAATTAAATTATTTTTGCATCTAACATCTACAACTCCGCCAAAAATTTCAGCGTATCAATATTATCGGCATAATCTGTTAATTTAGGGAATTGAGTTTGCCCAAATTCAACATAATTCGGATTATCTTTCATGTCATTTCCTATCACGCATTGTATTTGATTTTCATTTTCGATCAAATAATTTTTTACATCATTTATATCTTTATAAACTTCAAAATTTACAACTGCAATTGGAGAATGTAAAGCTGTATCTTTTTTCATTAGAACAAAATTATTGTCTAAAAATTCATCTTTTCCTAACAAAAATATTGCACGATTATAATCGTAATTATTTGCATATTTAGGATGATTAATCACATCGCCATAAGAAAAAATAGCTTCGAAAATTTTCGGTAATTGCGCTTCATCTTTTACATAAAGTTTCGTCACATTTCGGCAACCTAATCCAAAATAAATGAATAAGTCGTTACCCAATTTCTTTAACTCTTCATTAGTTTCCGAACCATTCAATACAGCAACCGAAGTTCTATTTTTACGAATAATGTTAGGAAATTTTCCAAAATATTGTTCAAAATAGCGTGCCGTGTTATTACTTCCAGTTGCAATAACTGCATCAAAATTTTCTAATCGTTCAACAGTTTGAATAATCAATTTGAAATTTTCATCAATCGAATACAAATATTTTATCGCTAATTTGATTAATTTATCATCTTTAGATGAGGTTTTGATTAACGCATTATTTCCAGAAATAACAACAGAAAGCAAATCATGAAAACCAACCAAAGGTAAATTTCCTGCCATTATAATTCCAACATTTTTTGGTGTTTCAGCAAATGGATAATCTTTCGTCCAAGCCAATAAATTTTCTTCCGTTAAAGCTTCTGCCCAACTTTTCAAGGCTAACGTAATATTATCTTTTGTAAACCAATTGTTGTAGGCTTCTGCATCGCTCACCGCATATTCAGCTTCTTCTTTCCAATTCTCGAATTTTTCTGTCAGTTCCGCGTCTTTAATTGAATCATTATTTATAATAAAATTAAAAAACTGCCCCAATTCGTTAAATGCTGAAATCCTTTGTTCAAATGTCATTTTTTCTGAAAATTAAATGTAATTTTGTAGTTGCAAATGTAGGAAATAAAAAAACAGATACAATGGCTATAATTATTACAGATGAATGTATAAATTGTGGAGCTTGTGAGCCAGAATGTCCAAATAACGCGATTTATGAAGCTGCGGTAGATTGGAAATATTCTGATGGAACTTCTCTTAGCGGAACAATTGTAAACGTAGACGGCGCAACTTTTGACGCTGATGCGGTGCAAGATCCTGTGAGTGATGAGGTTTATTACATTGTTCCCGATAAATGTACTGAATGTAAAGGTTTCCACGAAGAACCACAATGTGCGGCAGTTTGTCCGGTGGATTGTTGTGTGCCTGATGATAACCACGTAGAAAGCGAAGAGCGCCTTTTGAGCAAAAAAGCGTTTATGCACTTAGAGTAAAATCGTCACAACTTTACATATCATAACCTCGACTTTTAGAAGTCGAGGTTATGATATGTTCAATTTTCTAATCACATTTTAATATTATTCTAATCGGATAGTAATACTATTATAGCGTATAGTCTTGTATTTTTGATAGGAAAGATTAAATAAATAAAAACGGATGAATTTTCAGTTGAAATTCAGTGTAAACGAAAAACTATATCTTAAAAATCCAGAAAGTAGCGAAGTTGGAAAAACTATTGTAAAACAAGCAATAGAGCTGATTTTTGAAACAGGATTTGAACATTTTACATTCAAAAAATTGGCGGTAAAAATAAATTCTACAGAAGCTACAATTATCGTTATTTTTCTTCAAAATATAAATTATTGACCTATATTTTGAATTGGTATTGGTCTTACATTGAATTTATTTGCGAATTAAAAACGAAAGAGATTAAAAACTCATTAGAAAAATTAGATAAGATATTAGAGATTATTACACATTATGATAATTCTTGTGAAGAAGTGGAAGATTATAATATAAAGAAGCTTCATACCATTGTAATATCAGAAAGTAGTAAATCTTATCTCGTAAAAGAAGTAGATAAAATTTGTAAAGAAATGGTTTTTGCTCCATTAGAAAGTCTTTGCAAATTTATTGCGGTAATCATAGAAGAAGTTAAAGGAGATTTTCCTTATCCTTTTTCTTTAGCAAGTACATTATTAGAAACTGCGCACGATCAACATTTTTTTAGTGAACATTTACCTAATCTTACAGATAATCATCAAGAACAGAATCACACAGTTTATGTGTTAGATTATTTAAAATATATTACGTCAAACTTTATCAAATAAACACAATGGCATCAATATCAGCAAGCGAACACGGTAGAAAACTGCTTCGCTATATTACAAAAGAGAAAAAAGATGTAACAAATATTTATTTCTATGCAATACTAAATGGACTTGTGTCTTTAAGCATTCCGTTAGGTATACAATCTATTATTGGGTATGTGTTAGGAGCAACAATGGTTACCTCTATTTATATCCTGATTTTCTTTGTTGTAATCGGAACTTTCTTTGTAGGATATTTTAGATTGAAAGTAATTGAAATTATCGAAAAAATTCAACAAAAAATATATGTAGAATTTTCGATGGCTTTCGCAGATAAATTACCTAAAGTAAACTTATCAACTACTAGAAAGTATTATTTACCAGAGTTAATGAATAGATTTTTTGATATTCAGAATTTTCAAAAAGGAGTTTCAAAAGTTCTTTTAGAAATACCAACGGCATTAATCCAAATTCTGTTTGGTATCTTATTATTAGCTTTTTATCACCCTTGGTTTTTAGCATTTGGAGGACTTGTAGTTATATCTATTGTTATGATATTTTACTACACAATGGAAAGTGGAATAAAATCTAGTATAGAAGAAAGTGATAAGAAATATGAAACGGCAGCTTGGATAGAAGATGTCGCAGCTTCTGTAAAAACATTTAAAATACATTCAGAAAAAGGAACGCATCTTATTGGAACAGATGACCGTGTTTCAGATTATTTAGATGATAGAACTTCTCACTTTAAAGTACTAGTTTTCCAATACAAAACAGTAATTGCCTTTAAAGTAATAATTACGTTTACAATGTTAGCTATAGGTACTTACCTTATGTTGGATCAGCAATTAAATATTGGGGCATTTATTGCAACAGAAATTGTTGTTTTAACAATTATGGCCGCTGTAGAAAAGTTAATTGTTAGTTTAGAGAGTTATTATGATATGATTGCTTCTTATGCTAAGCTTACTAAAGTAACAGAATTAGACGAAGAAGTTGAAGGAGATATAGAACTTTTATACAAAAAACAAGGAACAACAATTGAGTTTAAAGATGTAGAATTTGCCTTTAATGATAGTCCTAAAATTTTAGACAATATAAACTTTAAACTTCAAGAAAATACATTAACAGTAATAACAGGAAAAACAGGTACTGGGAAATCACTTCTTTTAAATATGTTGGCTGGTTTTTACGAATCGAGCTCAGGAAGTATTCTTTACGATAAAATTCCATTGAAAAACTTAAATAAGAAACATTTCAGAAGTAGTGTTGGACTTTATTTAGAGAGTGCAAAACTTGTTCAAGGAACTGTTCAAGAAAATATTCTTTTAGGAAATACACAAAGCAATACACAAAGTATTATAGAACTTTCTGATGAATTAGGAATAGAAAATATTTCTAATTTATTTAGTAAAGGTTTTGCAACAGAAATTAGCGAAACAGATTCGGAACTTTCATTTAGTTCTAAAAAGAAAGTACTTCTTCTTCGTTCATTATTAGGAGAAAAGAGATTATTGCTTTTAGAGAATCCTATGAGCGGAATGTCAGATCAATTTCAAGAAAAAATGATTGAGTATTTAAATGGCTTAAAAAAGCATACAACTATTGTTGTTGTGTCGTCGAATAATAAGCTTATCCGATTTGCAGATCAACATCTTCATTTAGAAGATGGAACACTTAAAGTTATTTCATAAAAATTAAAGAAAATGCAACTAAAATCATTCGATAAAATATATCAAATTCGTAAAAAATCGAGAGTTAAAAGATGGTTTTTATTCATTCTTTTAGCCGGAATTGTTACGTTGTTTCTTCCTTGGACACAGAATATAAAAGTTAAAGGAAATGTTTCATCTTTATATCAATCTCAGCGTCCACAACAATTAAATTCTCCAATTCCTGGACGAATTATTAAATGGAATGTAAAAAATGGAGATTATGTTTCTAAAGGAGATACACTTTTACAACTATCTGAGATAAAAGAAGATTACATGGATCCTTTGTTAGTACAGCGTACAGAAGAACAAGTGGATGCAAAAATAGGCGTAAGAGAATTTTATAGAGCTAAAGTTGGTACAGCAAAAAATCAATTAGAGGCTTTAAATGCAGCTAGAGATTTAAAATTAAATCAGGTTAAAATTAAAATTAGTCAGTTAAATAACAAATTAGTTGGAGAAGAAGCTGAATTAGTTGCAGCAACAAATGAGCTAAAACTTTCTGAAGATCAGTATGCAAGACAAAAGAAAATGTATGATGAAGGTTTAGTTTCATTAACACAATTTCAACAAAGAAGTATTTCTTATCAGAATTCGATTGCGAAGAAAACAGCTTATGAGAATAAAGTTTCACAAACGAAACAAGAAATCATTAATACACAAATTGAGCAAAATGCTGTAACACAAGATTACAATGAGAAATTAAGTAAAATTGAAGGAGAGCGTTTTCAAAGTATGGGACAAATTGAAGGAAGTGATGGAGATATTGCAAAACTTCAAAATCAAGTTGCGAATTATAAAGCAAGACAAGGTTTATACTTTATTATTGCTTCTCAAGACGGTCAAATAGTTCAGTTGAACAAAGCTGGTATTGGAGAAGTATTAAAAGATGGAGAAAACATTGGTACTATTGTTCCTACGAAAGTAGATTATGCTGTAGAGATTTATGTTCGACCAGTAGATTTGCCATTGGTAAAAGAAGGACAGCGTGTAATGTGTATTTTCGATGGTTTTCCAGCAATTGTTTTCTCTGGTTGGCCAGATTCTAGTTATGGTGTTTTTTCAGGAAAAGTTGTTGCTGTAGAAAGTAATATTAGTCCAAATGGTCTTTTTAAAGCATTGGTTATTGAAGATAAAAATGAGAAAAAATGGCCAACAAAAATTAAGATGGGAACAGGAACACAAGGAATTGCAATTCTTAACGATGTTCCTATTTGGTACGAGTTATGGCGAAATATAAATGGATTTCCACCAGATTACTACGAGGTTGCAAATACAAAAACAACAAAAGATGAAAAAAGTAAATAAGGTATTCCTTGTTTTAGTTTTATTAATTTCTCACTTTAGTTTTGGACAGGATTCTTTAAAAATATCTTCATCAGAATTTATTTCAGTGGTGAAGAATTATCATCCACTGGCTTTAAAATATCAACTTCAGAATAAAATAGCATTGGAAGAAATAACAAGAGCAAGAGGTGGTTTTGATCCTGTTTTAGCAGCAAAATTAGGAGAAAAGAATATTGATGGAACAAGGTATTATGAACAAAAAAATATTGAACTAGGTATTCCGACTTGGTATGGAATAGATATTAATGGTAGTTACAATCATATACAAGGAGATAAATTAAGTAATACAGAAACTGTTGGAGGTTTATTTCAATTTGGTGTAACAATTCCTTTGGCTAAAAACTTATTGTACGATAAAAGAAGAGCAATGTTAGATCAGGCAAAATTTGCACTGAAAATGACAGAAGCTGAGCAAACGGTTTTAACAAACGACCTTCTTTTAGAAGCAGAAAATACCTATTGGGAATGGGTTCAGAATTTTGAAATTTATAAATTAAAATCTGAAATTGTTGACATTAATAAAGAGCGTTTAGATTTTACAAGAAAAACATTAGATTTTGGAGAAGTACCTGCTATTGATACTATAGAAGCACTTTCTCAGTTGCAAAGTTTTGAATTGCAACGACAAGATGCTTTTTTAAATTTTGTAAAAAGTACACAGCAGCTTCAGTTATATTTATGGAAAGATAATCAACAACTGTATGAGCTTACAGCAATGATTTATCCTTCGGATGGATTAGAAAATCATTCAGCTTATTCTGATTTTGAGTTTTTAATTGACGAAGTAGAATCTCAAGAATTAGATGCGCATTCATCTATTTTATATTACAATCAAAAACAAAATATCTTAGAAAGTGAACGAAGATTAAAATTTCAGAGTTTTCTTCCTAAAATAGATTTTACGTATAATTTCTTTACGAAAGAGGGGTACTCAGCCGATTATTTACCATTCTTTGATAATAATTTTCAATATGGTTTAAAGTTAGAAATTCCGATATTTCTACGAGAAGCAAGAGCAAATTATGAAATAGCTAAAATTAAGCTGAATCAGAATGCTTTAGATACTCAGATAAAAAGTAGAGAGTTAGATGTTAAAATAGAGACCTATAAAAATGAAATTTTAAATTTTCATACTCAAATAAATCTTTCTCGAAATAATCTGCAAAATTATAGAAAGCTTTTAGATGCAGAAGAAACAAGGTATGGAATTGGTGAAAGTTCACTCTTCTTAATTAATTCACGCGAAAATAAAGTTATAGATGCTCAAGAGAAATTTATTTCTATTCGAACAAAATTTCTAAAAAGTTTTAATAAACTAAAATGGTTGAAAGAAAATTTTTTAGTTGCAACTACAAATTAAGGCATAATGCCTATTTATTATTTTCGTATTTGTTTGATTTATAATTTATTTATATTGAAAAATATAAGATTAAATTCTTTCAATTACTTGAAAAGTAAAAATTCCACTTCAAAAATGAAGTGGAATTTTTTTATTTATTCTTTAATAATATAGATCCTTGTAATTTATTTGGCACACTAGAATTTAATTCATTCCATTGCGCGAAGAACCAATAACTATCGGACGGTAATGGCATTACATTCAAATATTTTCCATTCCAAATAAATTGATTACTTAAAGAACCTTCAAAAATATTTTTTCCTTGTCTGTCAAAAATTCTAAAAACAGGATTTTCTTTGGTTGCTAAGAATGAGAAATCAACTTTATCATTCAAGCCATCACCATTTGGAGAAATAAAAGTATAAAAATCAGGAATAATAAACGTAGAACTTTTTATACATCCCTCTACAGTTTGTATTTCAATTTTATGAGAGCCTTTTGATACATTACTGAATATATTTGTGCTTACCCATTCTAATTCATCTATTCTGTAAAGAATAGGACTATTTCCGTTTATAACATTTACTAAAACATCATTCTTCGTAATATTTAAACTAATTCTTACAGGTTCACAAGGATCTGGAGCAGGAATTGTTTCAAAGGTATTGGTAGAACAAGAAACTGCTGGTCCAACAGTATTCGTAGCAGTTACTTTTACATAGTATGTTGTTGCGTGAGAAAGAGTAGTGGTAAGTGTAAAATTATCTACATCACCAACATTGTAATTATTTAAAATATCATTCCCATCAATAGTTGTTCCTATTGTAATTAGATACGCTGTTGCATCAGTAACTTTATTCCATCTAATTGTAGGAGTTAATGATACATTCTTTTCTCCGTTTGCAGGAGAATTTACAGTTGTACAAGTAGGTGCTGTTGGAATCTTTTCTGTCTTAAATCTATAAATTTGACAGTTTTCCTTTAAAATACCAATAAGTGTATTTTCTGGTTGTATTGAAACACTGTACCAAGTATTTGGTTTTAAGTCTGTAGTTATTCCAGTATAATTTATTGTACTAATAGAAGAATCTATTACCGTAGCTGTAACTACACTCGCTCCAAGTTCATCTGTAATTTTAAGTCTGTATTGACTAGCATTAGCAATTTTATTCCAAGAGATTATTGGTCTTAAGGTTACATTTTCCTCAGTGTCGTATGGCGAAATAATAGTCGGACAGTCGGGGAAAAATAGCTCACGATCAAATGTTAATTCGTAAGCACCTAGATCGACAGAATTTCCGTAATGTCTATTTCTTTTGTCTAAATCATGGAATAGAGAAGTAGCCCCACCAGCAACCTGTTGAAACAATTCTTCTTTACCAGCATTAAGTGCAGGACTAGGAATTTGTAAAGTATAATCACTATTATTATCAACAAAAAGAGGATCAATACCAATTAAATTATTAGAAGCAGAATATTCTTCTATAATATTGTTTGTAATATCATTTGTGAAAGAAGAAGAACCAATCGTTTCTGCTGCAATATCTTTTTTAAAGTCAGTAGATTTAGATGTGTTTAGATAGAAAATACTATTTACAACAGTTGTTTTAGAACCATCTTTAAAAAGAATAGCTGAGTTTGTATTTTTTACAAATGTAGCATTCGTTATAGCTAAGATATTTGCATTGTAAATAGCTCCACCATTAATTGATGCTTTATTGTTACTAAATAAAGAACTTAGAATTTTCAATTCATGATTACTTCCATTGTAAATACCACCTCCAATTTTTGCCGTATTATTCATGAAATGAATTCTATTTAAATAAGTTTTAGAAGTAGGTGTTGCGTAAATACCAGCACCATTTTCTTCTGCAGTATTATTAATAAAATAAATGGCAGTTAGATTAATATCGCTATTATCATTGTAAATTCCACCACCATTTCTAGTACTATAATTATTTTCAAAATTTAATTTTGTATCAAATCCAATACTATTTCCTGCAACTTGCTCCATCTCTAAATTAGTATCTTTAATATATAATGCAGCACCATTTAAATAGGACTTATTACCTGAAAAAGAAAAATTATCAATAACAGCTTTTTTAGAATTATTAACATACAATGCACTTGCATTAGTACCATTTGTAGAAGTGTAGTAGCTGTCTTTGAAATCAACAAAATCAAAATAAAAATCATCTACATTATTCACGTAAACAGCACTTGTGTTAGAGATATTAGTGTTTTTTACAATAATGTCTTTAAAATTTAATTTAGGAGTATTGATTACAGATATAGCACTACCTTCCTCTGATCTTGTTGTTAGATTAGCATTTTGAATGGTAAATGTGTTTAATTCAACTGTTCGATTATTCTCAAAACTGAATATTTTTGTTATGTTTTGACCATCGATAGATGTTAGTGTAGCATCACTAGAAACAATTTCAATAGGATTTCCTGTTTCGGGATCAATCTCATAAGAATATCCACCTGTAATTTTCACAGTTTGATAATTATTGAAATTAATCTTTTTATTAGTTTTTAAAATACCTTTGTAAAGTTTAACTTCTATAAAAAATCTATTGGTACTTGAATTTACTAAGTCAGCTAGGTTATCAAAAGACATAGCATTATCCCAGTTAGCTCCAGAACCATTTCCTGTTCTAGCTTCTCGAACATAGTATTATCCGAAAACATAATATGACAATACTATTTTTCTCTAAATTGCCTATTTATAAGGTTTTATAGAATGTTAAAGTTTCAATTTGAAG